>NZ_DLJI01000032.1:28110-120273 GCF_002484185.1 Empedobacter sp. UBA7620
GAACTTTTTTACGATTAATCGCAACATACGAAGTGGTATCTTTTACCTCAATAATTCCGACATCATTTTTCTCTAAACCTCCTTTTTTGAACAAAAATCCGACAATATCAACTTTATTGACTTTGTCTTTTTTTCCTGCAGAAATATAAATCGTTTGGTAAGGTGTACGTTCTGGAATTTTATATGTTCCACCTAAATTTTCGATCGGTAAATTTTCATTTACAAATGGAAAATGTTCTTCATTACTGATAATTAAATATACAAAACCTTTCGCATTCATACGCGCTGTACGTCCATTACGGTGAATAAAAGCAGCTTCTTTTGCAGGTAATTGATAATGAATAATCGAATCTACTTCTGGAATATCCAAACCACGCGCAGCCAAATCTGTTGTAATTAAAACTCTAACCGAATCATTTCTGAATTTCAGTAACGCACGTTCACGTTCGTCTTGTTCCATTCCTCCATGAAAACTTTCGCGCGCAATTCCTTTTTCATGCAACAAATTACTTATACGGTCAACAGCATCGCGGTGATTACAAAAAATCAACATACGTTTGCTTCCAATTTTACAAATCAAATTGAATAATGTATCCAATTTTTCTTCTGAAATGGTATTAACCACTTTCATATGTAAATCTGGTTTTACCTCGATTTGTTTTAGATAACTCACAATTTTTTCGTCATTCAATCCAACAAATTCTGGAATGTTTTCCATTTCTGTAGCAGAAGTCAAAATACGTTGTTTCAAGCCAGAAAGTTGCTCAACAATAAAACTCATGTCTTCTTGAAAACCTAATTCTAACGCTTTATCAAATTCATCTAAAATTAAAGTCTGAACAGTTGAAGGATCAAAATTTTCGTTACGTAAATGATACGCAATACGTCCAGGAGTTCCGATTAACACAGCTGGAGCTTCTAACAAAGTATTTTGCTCAACTTTTGTATTATGTCCACCATAACAACACGTTACTTTATAATCAGATTTCATCGATTTGAAAACTGTTTCGATTTGTAAAGCTAACTCACGAGCAGGAACTAAAATTAAGGTTTGAACACCTTTTACATCTGGATTTAAATCTCTTAAAGTCGGAAATAAAAACGCCAATGTTTTACCAGAACCTGTTGGTGATAATAGAATTAAATCTCGTTGATTTTCGGACATTTTGAATGCTGAACGTTGCATTGCATTCATATCTTTAATGCCCAAATTTTTATAAAGTAAATCGATTTGCATGCTGCAAAAATAGTCTATTCTTTCGAATTAATCATTTTTTGATGCTGTAGAAATCTTATAATCTTCCATAAATTCATCAAAAAGATTCATGATTTCGAAGTGATTTTTATCTAATGTATTTGCATCAAACGAAACAACAGCACCATACATTTTATTCCAAAATCTCATGCGTGCTTGTAAGAATTTTTGAGATTCATTATTGATAAAATCATCAGCACCAACAACTTTTATATTGATGACACGCTGACGAGGTAATTTCAGTTCTTCAATTTCCAGAATTTTTCCCCATTCAATATAATTCAATTCATCAGAAGGTTTGTAAACGATTCCTTTTTTATCGATCAATAAAATCGATTGTTTTTTCATCAACTTTTTGATTGAAATTATGATAAATAGTAAACTTGGAAGAAATAAACTTCCACTTAAAACTTTTGCAGTTTGCGGAGAATTAACTTGATTGGCATTTAAAAATAAATAAATTGAACAAGCAAAAAATAAAAGACTACCAAATAATAATCCCCAATTGCTTGTCTGTTTTGCGTAAACTTTAACTGAATTCAACTGATTTTGTTTTTACAAAAATAAAGATTTAATATTTAAGTTATTTTTAAGAATAAACTCTTTTGAGTCTATAAAATATTAAAAGTGTAAAAATACCAAAACACATAGAAGTTATTAGGAAAAAATAGAAATTACTAAAATGTGAAAAATTCAAAAATGACAATAAATTATATCCATTAAAAGTTTTTAAAATTTTCAAGAAAATAAACGACAATAGAATAATTAAAACAAAATTTATTAAACTTATTTTTTTCTTTATTAATAATAAACCAAATAAAAGAAAACCCAAAAATAAACCTAAATAAGTTGATAATTTAATCCATAACAAATAATAGAAGATATCTCTAGGAAAACTCTGTTTCGAAGAAAGTTTAGTAAAAGTTTCATCTGTCCCTAAATTAGATACATTTCTTAATAATTCGATATTTGTTAAAAAAGAAAATTGATTAATTGTTATTGTTAAAAAAACAGTTATAACAATACCTACTATTAGTTGTCTTAAATCTTCTTTTCCCATAATTCAAAATAAGATATATAAATTTGTTTCAATAAATATACAAAAAAAAGAGCCTCAAAAACTGAGACTCTTTCTAATTATCCAAAAATTTCTTGGTATTGTTTCTTATATTTTTCTAAAATTATTTTACGTTTAAACTTTAACGTTGGCGTCAACTCTCCTCCTTCTACAGTCATTTCATTTGGAATAATTGCAATCTTTTTGATTTGCTCCCAATGTCCAAAATTAGTATTCAGTTGATTAATTTCTTCTTCTAATTTCTTTTTGACAACATCACTTTTCTGAAATTCATCATGAGGAAGATTTACAATTTCTGGAGCATTTGACTGTGCCCATTTTTTGAGATTTGTATAACTCGGAACCACGAAAGCTCCAGGAAACTTCTCTCCTTCTCCAACAACCATCAATTGCTCGATGAATGGCGATTCTACCATTTTCATCTCAATTTGTTGCGGAACAATATATTTTCCTCCCGAAGTTTTGTACATTTCTTTTTTACGGTCAACAATTTTCAAGAATTTATTGTCTACCCATTCTCCAATATCGCCCGTATATAGCCAACCATCTTTTATTGTTTCGGCAGTTTTTTCTGGTAAATTATGATAACCCATCATCACAATATCACCTTTTACTAAAATTTCACCATCATCGGCCAATTTTACTTCAACACCTTTCAATGGAGGTCCAACAGTTCCAATCTTTTTCCCTCGACGAAAACAATTCACCGCAATTACTGGCGAAGCTTCTGTCAATCCATAACCTTCATAAATTGGAATTTCAGCGGCTAAAAAAACGCGAACAATTCGTTGTTGAATCGCTGCACTTCCCGTTACAATTGCTTTTAATTCGCCTCCAAGTCCTTCGTACCATTTGTGTAAAACTAATTTTCGAGAAATTGTTAATTTCAAATTATAAAATGTAGAACGCTTATCATCTTCTAAAACAAACTCATCGCCAATTTTTACAGCCCAATCAAAAATAGATTTCTTAAAACCTGATAATTGCGCTCCCGTTTGCATGATTTTTTCATACACTTTTTCAATCACACGAGGAACTGCCGTAATCATATGCGGTTTGATTTCTTTTAAATTATCGCCAATCTTCTCCATCGATTCTGCAAAATATATCGAAATTCCCATGTAAACATACAAGTACTGAATTGTTCGCTCATATGCATGACAAGCTGGAAGAAAGGTCAAAGCACGATCGTAAGGATCAAGTGGTGTTGAATATTCGCATGCCATAACATCTGCAATAATGTTTTTGTGCGACAACATTACGCCTTTCGGATTTCCTGTTGTTCCTGATGTATAGATTAAAAAAGCTAAATCTTCGTGCTTTACATTTGCGGCACGTTTGTCTATTTCTTCTTGTTGAATTGTTTTTCCTTTTTCGATTAAAACATTCCAACTTTCTGTATTTTCAAATTCATCAATCGAGTACAGTTGCTCTAATGAAGGCAATTTTGTTTTGAGTTGATTGATTCGCGTATACAAATCGAGATTACTTGTAAAACACAATTTTATAGCCGAATCGCTAAAAATATATTCGTAATCGCTGTCAGAAATATTCGGATAAATCGCTATCACAACAGCTCCGATTTGTTGTATCGCATAATCTATCATATTCCATTCGACACGATTTTCTGAGATTAATCCCACTTTTTCACCTGGTTGAACTCCACAAGCGATCAATCCTTTTGAGATTGCATCAACATGTTCTAAAAAAGTTGTGGTTTTCATTGGTTTCCATTCTCCATTTTGTTTGGATACAAACATGGATAAATCAGGAAACTTTTCCAGCTGACGTTTTGGTAAATCAAAAATTCTGGTTGCTTCCATAGCGTACTTATAGTTTTGTAATTTTGAAAAGAATTCGTCGAAAATAGCGTAAAATGATGAGTTTTTCAAAAATTTTATCTTCAACTTAAAAAGAATTATATTCGTCATAACTATTACAATTATGAAATATCTAATTTTATTTCTCTTATTATTTTACTCTTGCAGTTCTGATTTTAAAAAGTCTTATATAATTGGAGATATTAAATTATATGAATTACAATGTTCTGGACACTATTATTTAAGCACTGATAATTGTGATTGTAAACATTTACCAACTAATTATTTTATTCCAAAAGGAGAAAATGATTCATTTTTTGAATTATTCTTAAGAGAGAATAATGGTAAACTTCAAGTTAATTCACTTTATAATGAATTTGAAACTCATGGAAATAGCTAAGAGAAAGTAGATTTTATTATATATACCGATAACGCTTCTTTTATGGATAGTATTGAAAAAGTAGATTATACTGTGATTCGTGGTTATACTAACGAAAGAATGAATCCATAAAAAAATCCCTCAACTCATTATGAATTGAGGGATTTTTTTATTTATAAATTTCTTCGAATTCTTTCTGATATTTCTTTAGAATAACTTTACGTTTTAATTTCAAAGTTGGAGTTAATTCTTCACCTTCAATCGTAAATTCATGCGCTAAAATTGCTGGTTTCTTAATCTGTTCCCAATTTCCAAAAAACTGATTTGCTTTACGAACTTCTTGATTAATTACTTTATGAACTTCTGTAGATGCTATGAATTCATCGCGAGAAAGATTACTAATTTCAGGTGCATTTTCTTTTGCCCATTCTTTCAGATTTGCATAATTCGGAACAATAAAAGCTGACGCAAATTTTTGCGCATCACCAACAACCATTGCTTGCTCAATAAAATTTGATTCGACAAGTTTTGTTTCAATTGGTTGAGGAACAACATATTTTCCACCAGAAATTTTGAACATTTCCTTTTTACGATCAATGATTTTCAAGAAATGACCTTCTCCTTCCTCCCAAACTCCAATATCACCTGTGTGCAACCATCCATCAATAATGACCTCATCGGTCGCTTTTTGATTTTTATAATAGCCCATCATCACATTAGGACCTTGAACCAAAATTTCTCCATCTTCGGCTAATTTTACCTTAACATCTTTTATTGGTAAACCCACAGTCCCTATTCGAACACCTAATTTATGCGGATTATTTACAGTGATTAAAGGCGAAGTTTCCGTCATTCCATATCCTTCAAAAAATGGTAATCCAGCCGCCATAAAAACACGCGCAATTTTACCTTGCAACGAAGCACTTCCCGAAATAATATATTTGAAATTACCTCCTAACGCTTCATAAAATTTATTCAAAACTAATTTTCGAGCTAAAGCTAACTTCACATTATACACCAAAGATCGTTTCTTCGCATCAGGTTCATATTGAGAAGCAATATTAATCGCCCAATCAAAAACTTTTCGTTTTTTTCCTGTTAAAGCGCTACCTGTTTTTAGGATTTTCTCATAAACTTTTTCCATCACTCGAGGAACAGCAGTCATGATATGAGGTTGTACTTCATTGATATTATCACCAATTTTTTCAAAACCTTCGGCGAAATAAACCGTTACACCAATATATAAATAGGTATAAATTACAGTTCTTTCGTATGTATGACAAGGCGGTAAAAAAGTCAAACCTCTTGTTCCTTCTTCTAACACAACAATTTCTTTTGCCGCAATAAAATTCGAAACCAAATTATTATGAGACAACATTACACCTTTCGGTTTTCCTGTTGTTCCAGACGTATAAATTAAAGTTGCTAAATCTGAATTTCGAACAATTGAACTAAGATTATTTACATATTCGTCTGTTATATCTTTTCCAATTTCTTTTAATTCTGACCAATTTCTAGAATCTGGGAACTCATTAATTGCAAAAACATATTCTAAACTATAAATTGTCCCAAACATATTATTGATACGTTCATACAAATTTTTTGTACTTACAATACACAATTGTATTTCGGCATCATTGAAGATAAATTGATATTCAAAATCTGTAATATTTGGATAAATCGCTACCACAACCGCACCAATTTGCTGAATTGCAAAATCAATCACATGCCATTCATAGCGGCTTTCACATACAAGTCCTACTCGATCACCAGGTTTAACTCCCAAAGCCAATAAACCTTTAGAAATTTCTCTTGTTTGCGCAATAAATTCGGCTGGTTTTGTAAACTTCCATTCGCCATCAATTTTACTTGCAAACATATTATGATTGGGGTAAAGTTCTTGTTGACGATAAGCTAAGTCAAAAATTCGTGTAGGATTATTCATTTTCTAAATACTAAACTTTATAAAAAAGAGTGCAAATTTGGTGCAAAATTTTCATAAATCAGTTTTATTTCATGAAAAAAGCAAGATTAATAAAAATCTTGCTTCATTATTTTTCTAAAAAATTGATGTTTTTATTGATAAATTCCGTCAATTTCTTTTTTATATTTTTCTGAAATGATTTTACGTTTCATTTTCAAAGTTGGCGTTAATTCTCCAGCTTCAATTGTAAATTCATAAGGTAATAAATGAAATCTTTTAATCTTTTCCCAATTTCCAAAATTGACATTTAATTTATTGATTTCATTTCCTATCAATTCATAAATTTTTGGATGCGTTAAAAACTCTTCACGAGGTAAATTAATCAATGAAGATTCATTTGCTTTTGCCCAATCAATGCAGTTTTCATATGAAGGAATAACCAAAGCAGCTGGGAATTTTCGTCCTTCTCCAACAACCATAATTTGTTCGATATAATTAGATTCTGAAAGAATTTTCTCAATTTGTTGCGGCACAACATATTTTCCTCCAGAAGTTTTGAACATTTCTTTTTTACGATCGATAATTTTTAAGAATTTATTATCAACCCATTCGCCAATATCTCCCGTATATAACCAACCATCTTTCAAAACTTCAGCAGTCGCTACTGGATTTTTATAATATCCTTGCATGATATTTTTCCCTTTTGCTAAGATTTCTCCGTCTTCAGCTAATTTAATTTCAATATCAATCAAAGGAATCCCTACAGTTCCGATTTTCATTCCACGTTTGATACAATTTACAGATAAACAAGGCCCAGCTTCTGTTAAACCATAACCTTCGTAAATTGGAATTCCGGCAGCTAAATACAATTTCAATAAACGAGTTTGTAATGTTGCACTTCCCGAAGCAATTCCTTTTACATTTCCGCCAAGCGCTGCTTTCCATTTCGAAAAAATTAATTTTCGAGCAATGTTTAATTGAAATTTATACCAAGCAGAAAGTTTTGATTCGTCTAAATCATACTGTTCTCCTAACGAAATTGCCCAAAAGAATAAAGCTCTTTTTACTCCTGTCAATTGTTCTCCAGTCGCCATTATTTTATCGTAAACTTTCTCTAAAACACGTGGAACAGCCGAAAAAATATGTGGTTGAACTTCTTTCATATCTTGCCCAATCGTATCCATTGATTGTGCAAAATAGATTGGTAATCCCATTTTGATGTACACGTATTGAAAGACGCGTTCATACGCATGACAAGCAGGTAAAAAAGACAACGCTTTATCATACGCTTTTACAGGAAAAGAATATTCGGAACTATTGACATCAGCCAATAAATTTTCGTGAGAAAGCATAACACCTTTCGGGTTTCCTGTTGTTCCAGAAGTATAAATAAGAGTTGCTAAATCAGTTGGTTTTACATTGTCCATCTTCGTTTGTAAAACCTCATCAGAAATAGAAATTCCTTTCGAAATTAGCTCAATCCAATTTGGTGTATGCGGATAAGTATTAAATGTATAAACTTGTTCAAGATTTGGAATACGATCTTTGATTCCTAATAATCGTTGATACAACGCATCATTGCTCACAAAACAAAGTTTGATTTCGGCATCATTTAGAATAAATTCGTAATCATTATCCGAAATATTGGGATAAATTGCCACAACAACAGCTCCAATTTGCTGAATTGCAAAATCTACTAAATTCCATTCTAAACGATTTTCGCTGATTAACGCAACTTTATCATTTTGTTGAACACCATTTGCAATCAAACCTTTCGAAATATTATTTACTCGATTGATAAAATCTGTTGTCGAAATTCCCTTCCATTCTCCTTTTTCTTTGTAATTAAAAATCGAAATGTTAGGTGTATTTTTTTCTTGAAATCGAGATAAATCGAATACTCTTTGTGGTTGTTTCATATTCTTGAAATAAGGATACAAATTTCTGCTAATTCTTTCTACTTTAGAAATTATTTACTCATTCTTTTCTCAAAAAAATTAAGTTTATTATCAATAAAAATCATTTTATTTTTTTGCAATAATTATACTATACTCTCTTTCAACTTTTTCGCCAGCTTTGCTAATTACACTTTCTGAAAATGTTTTTCTATTTTCAATAGAAAATTTAGCTGATTTCAATAGTTTTATCACTTCGTCTTCTGTGTATAAATTGAAGCCAAATTGAGTAAAAGGTAAAGTTTCCATAAATTCCTTTTTAGCAAAAGTAAGAGCAAATTCCCCATTGAATTTCAAGACTCTATAAATTTCACTCAAGAAAAATTTAGGATTTTTCCAAAAATAGATTGTATTCACTGTGAAAATTTTATCAAAACGTTTTTCATAAAAATGAATTCTTTCATCCATAATTATTTCAAATCTAATATTTGCATTCAAATAATCAGAATTGTTCGTGATAGCACTATTTTTCATGACCTGTGAAAGTTCTAAACCAATATATTCTAAATCCTTTGCTTGATTTAATACATAAGGTAAATGCTTACAATTTCCATGACCTAACTCTAATATTTGTTCTTTATTTTGTAATTGTAAATGATCTATTGTCGTTTTTATCATACCAAAATTACTTTCATTCATTTGCTCACCAACTTCAATTCCTTCGTCTCCATTTGGACAACTCAATTGTTCCGCAAGATTTTGTAAATCAATATTATTTTTCATTAAATTTATTTATATAGAATAATTCTAAATTAATAAATATTAATCATTGTTCGCGTGATTTTAATCATTTAAAAATTACATCTTACCTTTGAAAAATAGTAAAATAGATGAAGGATATTATACGAACTGAAGACGAAGATGATTTCAAATTGTTTTGTTTGGAATCTGTAGCAGATATTGAAGAGCAAAATGATTCGCAATTATTGGAATTTTTGGAACATTTGGCTCGAGAATTTCAGATTACAAATGTTTATAAAACGACTGATAGCTTTGAAGGTTTCGAAGAAAGTTTGACCAATCTTCTTTATCATGATAAATATTTTAGAGATTATAAAATCATTTATTTAGTTTTTGAAGGCGAAGGAAATCAAATTCAAATTGATGATTATTACTATAGTTTGGAAGAAGTAGCAGAAATTTTTCAAGGAAAACTAACCGATAAAATTGTTCATTTTGCAAATACAATGAGTTTAAATTTGGAAGACGAAAGTTTTCAATATTTTATTGATGTTACAGGAGCAAAAGCCTTATCTGGATATGTAAACCCTTCTCCAATTTTGAGTACAATTTTAGATCAATATTATTTTTGTTTAGCAAAAGAAATTGATGACGAAGAAGAGCTTGTACATGCATTGTTTGATAAACACGCCAATATATGCCTGAAATTAGGATTTAGATTGTATCATTAATAAGATTTAACAATAAGCTAAAATACTTTTCAGAAATAATCTATTCATTTACAAAAACAATAAAATGGATAGACGTAAATTTCTTAGAGGATCGGCATTAGTTTCTACTGGTTTAATTCTAAATCCTTTCGATTTATTTGCTCAAAATAAAATCAAACCTAATCTTTCTACAAATACTACAAAGAATATTATTTTTATGATAAGCGATGGAATGAGTTCTGGGACTCTTGCTATGGCTAATTTATACAACAAACAATTACACGGAAAAAATGGTAATTGGATTAATCTTTATGAAGAAAATAAAGTAAAAAGAGCTTTGATGGACACTGCTTCTGCAAGTTCTATTGTTACCGATTCTGCGGCTGCGAGTTCTGCTTTTGGAGGTGGAATTCGTGTAAAAAATGGTGTATTGAACATTGGTGCGAATGGAGAAAATCATGTTCCGATTTGGCAAAAATTCAAAAAAGCTGGTAAAAGAACGGGTTGTGTGACAACGGTTACGATTACTCATGCAACTCCTGCTGGTTTTTGTGTGAATTCTGCTAGTAGAAATGCTGAGCCAGAGATTGCTGAAAAATATGCCGAAATTGGTATTGATGTTTTATTAGGTGGCGGTGACGAATTTTTTAATTCAGCCAAAAGAGAAGACAAGAAAGATCTGTATACGGTTTATAAGAAAAAAGGTTATCAAATTGCGAAAACAAAGGAAGAATTAGCAAAATCTCAAAACAATATATCTTTATTGGGAATTTTCAATACTGGAGCAATTCCTTATGCAATTGACCATAAAAATCTCTCAAAAAATAAATCTATTCCTACGCTTGCAGAAATGACTAAGGTTGCGATTGATAATTTGAAAAGTCATCAAAATGGTTTTGTATTGCAAGTAGAAGCGGGAAAAGTAGATTGGGCAGCGCATGCGAATGATGTTGCAGGATTAATTAATGATCAACTTGCATTTGATGAAACTATCAAAACTGTAATGGATTTTGCTGAAAAGGATGGAAATACATTAGTTATCATCACAACTGATCACGGAAATGCAAATCCAGGAACAATTTATGGAGCTGATGTAAACAAAAATTTTGAAAGTATTGTTAATTATAGATATACCAACGAACATATTTTGAATGAAATTCACGAAGATTTTAACTTACAAGAAATCAAAGATTGGATTGTCGAAACAAATGGTTTTAGTTTGACAGATGATGAAGCAAAACATATGTTAGATTTTTACAAAGGTTTGGATAAAGAAGAAGGATTGTATAATTTCAAAAAACTTCCATTCAAATTTTTCTCTGAAATTCAGAAAAAACGCAACAATGTTGGTTGGATAAGTATGGATCACTCGGGCGATTACGTAGAATTGGCAATGTATGGACCTGGAAGTGATTTGTTAAAGCCATTTGTAAAAAATACAGATCTTCATCAACTTATGTTACAAGCAACAAATGTAAATGTATAAACAAAAACCTCTCAAAGTTGAGAGGTTTTTGTTATTTATCTATCTTAATAATTACATCGAATGTGCTTTATTTCCTTCAAAATGAATCATCCAAGGTGTTCCAAATTGATCAATAAAAGACGCATAAAGCTCAGCAAAAAACTGTTCTGCCAAAGGCATTTCTAATGATTTTGCATTTACCGAAAGACGATCATATAATTGATGCGCTTCTGCAGGATTATCGACATCAAGCATAATGTAATTGTTATTTCCAGCTTTGTATTGATGTCCAAATTCTTCAATAATATCAGAACCCATTAACATTGTTGTTTCATTAATAAACAATGCCACATGCGAAACTTTATCCTTTGCACTATCTGGAATCTGAAATTCTGGACTTGGCGGCATATCACCCATTTTATACATCCCAATATTTTGCGTTTCAAAAACAGTTTCATAAAACTGAAATGCCTTTTCGCAATCTCCGTTAAAATTTAAGTAAGCGTGTACTTTAGCCATAATATTGTATTTTTTGTGATTATTTTTTTAATATAATGGTTGACCATTTTCATCGGTTGTTAAAACCTCGGTCATATAATCTAAAAATGGTTGAAGAACTTGAATTGATTTTGCTACTTTTTGTGGAAAATCTTTTGCTAAAACTTCTTCATCTGTAAAATTCTTAATAAACAAATATTGCTTTTTACGCAACAACTCAATTCTTTCATGATCTTTAGAAAATCCTTTTGGCGCAGATTTCACTTCATCTCCTTGCATTTCTCCAAATTCTTTCTGAATCATTTTTGATTGCAAAATCTTTGCTAATTCATCCGAAACTTCAATATCTTTTCTAATACGAAGCAAATCTTCACGTTCTGGTCCCCAAAAACCAACACCAATAAAATTATGATTCGGTTGAATATGAAAATAATATCCACCTCTATTAAGTGGTTTTTTACGACCTGTTTGTGCAGAAAAATGAGTTTTATAAGGAGTTTTATCGTGAGAAAAACGAACATCTCTGTAAATTCTATAAATTTTGAGCGGTTCTAATTCTTTCTTTTTAGTTAATTCTTGGTAAATCGCATTGAAAATTGAATCTGCTTCAGCTTTCGCCGTATCAAATTCAACTTTGTGCTCCGTAAACCATTCGCGGTTATTATTTTTTTCTAATTTTTTTAAAAATTTAACGATTTGTGACATGATTTATTTTTTTCGAGTAAGTAGTACTTTTTCATAATTTTCTATCCATTGTTGTGGCGTAATTCTTTGCGCTAATTCTCCGATTAATTCGAATGGAATATCCTCCACTTTTTTGAAACGAATACAACTTTTTCCCATATCTAATTTACGTTTCGAGTATTTTGGATATTCGGCGACAAACCAATTCAGCAATTTGTCGTCCATATAAATTCCCATGTGATATAACGCAATAAAATTCTTTTGAGAAGCGATATTGATAAACGGCAACGGCGATTTCGGATCGCAATGATAACCATTCGGATAAAGTGAATGCGGCACAACAAACCCAAGATGACCATAGCTCAACTGCAACTCGAAACCAACGGGTAAATTATCTGCCAAAATTTTAATTAATTTCTCAATAGCTTCTTTTCTTTCTACAGGAATTGACGTTAAATATTCTTCTAAATTTGCGACTTCGTATTGCATTATTTTCGGTATTTATCATTCAAACCTTTGCCTTCCATAATCATAGGTTTTATTTTTTCGATGCGAGAAATTTTCGTTTTTTCTTGTTTTGCTTCATCAATATATTCGATGTATTCTTTTTGCTTTCCAGGACTTAAAATTTTAAATGAAGTAAATAATTTATCATCCTGATTTAGAGTTTCTTTCAAAATTCCATTAACTTCTTTTGGTACAGATTTTTGAGGCTTTATTTCCTTTCCATCTTTCAGCAATTGAATCGCTTCTAAGACATATTCTCTTACTTTTTCGACATCAATTTCATCAGCAGAATTAAATCTCCATTGACGTAAAGCTTTCGTTTTTTCCACATTTGCGTTCACCAAAACTTTGTATTGATCTTTCAAGAAAACGCCATTGTGAAACCACAACGCAAAATGATTTTTAAAACCACTAAATGCCAACACATTTTTCTTGTTGAACGTATAAATATCTCCACCCCATTTAAACTCTTTTACCAATTCTGTTTCATTTACAACTTGTTGAATTTTCTCATTCGCTTCAACCCAATTACCATTGTATTTTGTCCATTCTCCAGATTTTTGATTCTTCATCAAATTAACTTTATACAACACAATTTCCTTCAATAACTTCTTTGGTAAAGCCTTATCCAAAGGAAGTTGTATTGCTCCTTTTGATGTTTTATAATCGGTTAAATCATTTTGAAAATGTTCGATTGTTTCTGCTCCAGGATAAATTCCTACATGATTTTTGAACATCGCAAAATGAATTACATTTCCATTCAATCGGAAAGTGGGCATTTTATAATTAATCGTTTCTGTTGCTTGTGGTACAGCTTCGTGAATAATTTTTCTTACGTTTTCTAAAATATCTTGTTTGGCTTGATCAAACCCAAGAATATATTCATCAATAGTTGTAAAATTATTTGTCATCATCATTAATCCTCGCAAATCTCTTTCAGCTTGCGTAGTGCATTTATCCACATTTCTCTGACTTGAGTTTCTGGAAAAACCTGATCATCTATTTCTACCGAACAAGTTAATCGTGTATGACCTTCTACATCTTCCAATTTATACGTTTCTTCTGTATTTTTCCACACATCAATTTCTGGTCCATCAAAAATCTCTTGACCATCTTCGTTCAGCTTTCCGATATGACGCATTTTGATTGATTTTCCTACAATATTTTCATCTATTGTAGCAATCATCGCAGCCGAACCTTTTTCGGTTTCATAAGTGAAATAAACATGAGAACCTTCGGACCAATCTCCTTTGAAATCTGAAGTTTCACTAAACGGCGTTGTCCAAATTTTATACGAATCTGGTGCAATCATTACTTTATGCACATGCTTAGGCTGCGCATAAATAACTTCTGTAAACGATACTTTTTTCATATTTTAAGCATTTGCTAATCCAAAAACAGCTCCAGCAGGATCTTCTACAATTGCAAATTGAAGATTTCCTTCTTTATTTTTAATCTCATGAATAGATTTCCCTCCCATTTCCAACGCTTTTTGCAAACTTTCCGCAACATTATCTACACTAATGTACATAATCCATTGTGATGGAATTCCTTTATTCATGCCACGTTTCGTACAAACTCCACCAGCCGCATTTTCTGAAGAAGACATCATTGTATAATCATTGTATTCCTCTTCATCATCTTTCATCGCAACATTTTTGACTTCCCAACCAACAACTTCTTTGTAAAAATCTTTTAATTCAGTCGAATTTTCAACAGTTAAATCAGCCCAAACCATTTGACCAATTTTCGATTTATTTTCATCCATCTTCAACTATTTTTAGCTTTTCGATTCAACATAATTCTTGAAACTATTCAAAATAGCTTGCCAACCTTGTGTCTGCATTTCAGTAGGATTTTGACTTTCTGGTTCAAATTTTTCTGTGATTTTGGTTAAATTATTCTCTTCATGAAAATTTATTTCAACCTTGCGACCATCTGCAATGTAATAACGAATAAATTTATTTGGAATGATTTCGTCATATTTAGCTTCAAATTCGAATTGAAAACTACCATCTTTTGCAGCCATCGTACTGTTTAATTTTCCACCAACTTGCAAATCATTTTCTGCTTTAGGACAATGCCAATCATCAGAAGCTTGATTCCATTTTACAATATCTTCAGGAGAATTAAAAGCTTTCCAAACCTGATCTATTGGAGCATTTATTATTGTTTCGATTGTAATCATACGTATAGTTTTTTGTTGATTTTTAAGGTTTCATAAAATCAAAAGCACCTTTGCGCAAATTAATTCCGTATTCGAGATAAGCTTTCAGACAAGCCAAGAAATTCGCCCAACCTTCTGTTTGTCCCATCAATTGCTTAATTCCAGCTTCATCATCATTCATTTCATGTTCAATGACTTTAACAATTGTCGAATCATTTTCTCCTTTTTCGAGAAAAATCTCCACCAGCATATCATCAACTCCACCGCTCCAATCAAAAGAAATGTATTCATCTTGTTTTAAATCGCCTCCCATTACAGGAAAAATATCATCAAACTCAGGAAATTTCCATTCAACAATTTTTCCAGTTTCGATAGCTCCTGATGAAGAAGCAATAAAATATTGATTCATTTTATTTGGATTAACAATCGCATCAAAAACTTCATTTTTAGATTTCTGAATTTGAATTGTTGCTTTTGCAGTTAACTTCATTTCAATTAATTTTGGCTAACTAATTTAATCAAAAAAAGTGTTCGAATTTTCGAATTCATAAAAAATAATTAAAACTTTATCGATATTGAAATCATTTATAGAAAATAATTCGATTTGTACTTTTAAAAAATAAAAGTTTTTTACATTTATAGTATTGTAAAATTGATAAACACGTGAAAAAATTTACTCAAAAAGCAACTCTACTTAGTCTTATTTTGATGAGTGGAATTAGCTATGCGCAAGATGCAAAAGCAGATTCTGCCTATGTTAGAGAGCATTATGAAAAGACCGAACAATTGATTCCGATGCGAGATGGAACGAAATTGTTTACAGCTATTTATACGCCAAAAGATCAAACCAAGAAATATCCTGTTTTACTTAATCGAACGCCTTATACAGTGGCGCCTTACGGAGCAAATGAGTATAAAAAATCGCTTGGAAATTTCCCTGCAGAAATGCGCGAAGGATTTATATTCGTATACCAAGATGTGAGAGGAAAATGGATGAGCGAGGGTGAATTTGAAGATGTACGACCAGTTAATAAAACGAAAAATAAAAAGGCAATAGACGAAAGTACAGATACGTACGACACGTTGGAATGGTTGGCAAAAAACATGAAAAATTACAACCAAAAAGCTGGAATTTATGGAATTTCTTATCCTGGTTTTTATTCGACAATGAGTTTGGTTAATTCGCATCCAACGCTGAAAGCTGTTTCACCACAAGCACCAGTTACGAATTGGTTTTTAGGCGACGATTTTCATCACAATGGTGTTTTATTTCTAAATGATTCTTTCAAATTTATGTCATCATTTGGTGTTAAACGTCCGCAACCAATTACACCAGATAAAGGTCCGAAATCTTTAGAATATCCAATCAAAGATAATTACCGTTTTTATTTGGAAGGTGGATCTGTAAAGGAATTGAAGGATAAATATTTCCAAGATAATATCAAATTCTACAATGATTTGTTTGCACATCCTGATTATGATCAATTTTGGCAAGATCGAAACCCTTTACCACATCTTACCAATGTGAAACCTGCTGTGATGACGGTTGGTGGTTTCTTTGATGCAGAAGATGTTTATGGTGCATTTGAAACCTATAAAGCAATTGAAAAGCAAAATCCGAATGCAACAAATATTTTGGTAGCTGGACCTTGGTTTCATGGTGGTTGGGTTCGCTCTAAAGCCGATACATTTGGTGATATGCAATTTGGAACGCCAACAGGAGAATATTATCAGCAACAAATTGAGTTACCTTTTTTCAATTATTATTTAAAAGACAAAGGAAATTTCAAACCAACAGAAGCGCAAATTTTTATCACAGGTTCTAATGAATGGAAACAGTTTGATAATTGGCCTCCAAAGAATGTGACAACGCAGAAAATGTATTTACAAGCTAACGGAAAAATATCTTTTCAACAGACTAATAACGCAAGTTTTGATGAATATGTAGCAGATCCAAATAATCCAGTTCCGTATCAAGGTGGTGTTTTAGAAAGTCGTCCGCGAGAATATATGGTCGATGATCAACGATTTGCGTCAACTCGTCCTGATGTTATGGTTTATCAAACCGACATTTTAACTGAAGATATGACGATTACAGGTCCAATTATCAATCATCTATTTGTTTCATCAACGGGAACAGATGCTGATTATGTAGTAAAATTGATTGATGTTTTCCCTGAAGACACACCAAAATATAATGGAAAATTGATGGCTGGATATCAAAATTTGATTCGTGCCGAAATTATGCGAGGAAAGTACCGCAATAGTTTTGAAAAACCTGAAGCAATGGTTCCTAATCAGAAAACAAATGTGACGTATTCTATGCCAGATGTTGGACATACTTTCAAGAAAGGACATCGTATCATGATTCAAGTTCAGAATACATGGTTTCCTTTAGCCGACCGTAATCCGCAACAATTTATGAATGTTTACGAAACAACTGCGAAAGATTTCTTGAAACAAACACAACGAATTTATCACGATTCTTATATCGAAATTCCAGTTTTGAAATAACAAAAAAATCCAACAAATTACTTGTTGGATTTTTTATTTTTGGACCCAACAATTTATTCAACTAAAACTGCCGAAACCAATACTTTTTCGAAGCTAAATGAAACACTTATCGGACAAGTTTCTTCTGCTTCTTTTGCTATTTTCTGAAATTCTTCATCTGTAATCGAAGGAATTTTTGCTGTTAAACTTAATTCTGAGCGAACAACTTTCCCTCCTTCAAAAACAATTTTACAATCGGTTTCTAATTTTTCTGCTGTATATCCTGCTTCTCCTAATAAACCTGATGTTTTCATTGTAAAACAACCTGCATGAGCTGCTGCCAAAAGTTCTTCTGGGTTTGTTCCTACTCCTTCTTCAAATCGACTTTTGAACGAATATTGTGTATTATCTAATACTGTACTTTGTGTGGTTAGTGTTCCTGATCCTTCTGTAACCGAACCATTCCAAACTGCTTTTGCACTTCTTTTCATTTTGAATATTTTTTAGATTGAATTTTATTAAAGTTAAAAATTATGAAATCATTAGAGGAATTAATTCTCAACTTTATGAATAATTTTAACGAAAAAAGTTCAGATAAAATTTATCTGAACTTTTACTAAAAAAACTACTAACCACCCTTTACTATGAATTGTATTAGGTTATTCAAATTTACAAAGAAACTAGTATTTATAAAATTGAAAATCAATTTCTAATCTAATTTTAATTTTAGAAACTTTTAAAACGTAATTTTTCCAATCTTTCCTTTATTTCCCACCAAAATCACATATTTCTTATCTGGCGAAACTGTACACGTATTGTAACTATCTTGTGTAATAGTTGTCCAATTATGTCCTCCATCTGCAGAATAATCTACTCCAGAATAACCACAAACCAAGACTTTATCTTTTGAAATAATTGTTACACCAGATTTATATCCTTTTGGATATTTCCATGAATCTTGAAAATCAATTTTACCATTTGTCAACTTAAATTTATAGAAATTATAGCTCGAATCTTCTGGTTTTGTAAAATCTCCACCAACCAAATATCCTACATTATTTGTTGCGTCATAAGCCATTCCATTAATTCCAGAAGTAGAACTTTTTGTTTTCTCTAACGCATACATTTGACCACCTTTTGGCGTATAATAGTATAAATTCGATAGCTCTCCTCCTGTCACAATCAAGGTTTGCTTTGCATCTACATACAAATTACTTCCACTTGAAGCAAAAAAAGCTTCTTTCGGATTTTTTAAACGCAAAGGTTGACCATGAAGCGATTTTGCAACTTCCCATTTTGTCGGATCAGTAATCGAAGACGTTAATACAAATGGTTTATCTGGCGACATTGGATCGCCCAAGACAATAATCTTTTTCGAAGTTTTATCCACATAAATTGCATCTAAAAAAATACCTTTTTCATTATTTTCATACACTTTATTCCATGATTTTCCGCCATCTTTCGTTTGCAAAACATAAGCAGGAGAATCAATTCCTAAAGCTAAATAGTTATCTTTTCCTAAAACTTCTACATCTCTAAAATCTCTATTTTCAACAACTTTCGGGTTAATCCAACTAAATGTTTTACCACCATCTATCGTTTTACCAATTGTATTTTTTGAGCCAGAAACAATAAACGTTTTTGCATCCTGAAAAGCCAAACCTCGGTAACTAACAGACGAATTTTCCTCATTAATCACTTGATAGGTTTGCGCAAAAGACAAACTCGATAACAATAGGACGAAATATTTCATTTTTTTATAAATTTTAGATTCTACATTTTATATAAAACTATTTTATCTCGGCGAATCAACCAAATATTTTTTAAGTTTGTGTTTTACATCAAATAAAATGAAACGATATACATTCTCAACATTACTTCTAAGTCTTACTTTAACATGTTTTAATCCAATTAATCAAACTGTTTATGGACAAAATATGTCAAAAAATAGTTCGAGAAGTTTACAGATTAATGAAAAAACATTAAACGATATTCTTGAGAGAAATAAAGCTTTTTACAAAGAAGGAAAAGTTGCCGATTATATTCCAGAATTAGGAAAAATGCAAGCGGATAAAATTGCTTTTTCTGTAGTTAATGAAAATGGTAAAGTGATAAATGTTGGCGATATCAATCAAAAATTTACAATTCAAAGTATTTCTAAAATCATTGCGTTGATGATTGCTGTTACAGAAAAAGGGGAGAAAAATGTATTTTCTAAAATGGGTTATTTCGGAACAGATAAACCATTTAATCATTACGCAAACCTTGAAACGACAGGAAAACCTCTGAATCCAATGATGAATGCTGGTGCGATTTTAACAACTTCTATGATTGATGGTGAAGGTGAAATTCCTTTCAAAAAAATCCTTGAAATGGTTCGCTACATCACCAAAAATAATTCGATAGATTATAGCAAATCCGTTTATAATTCTGAAAAAGAAACGGGACACAAAAATCGTGGAATGTTTTATTTGATGAAAAATAATGGCTTGATTGAAGGTGATGAAGAAAAGTTGAACAACTATTTCAAACAATGTTCTATCGAAGTAACTGCCGAAGATTTAGCTAAAATTGGTTATTTCTTTGCGCATCAATGCACACGTTTTGATGGTGATACAACGTATAAAAATCCAGAAATCTCACAGTTAATTCAATCTCAAATGTTGACTGCTGGAATGTATGAATTTAGTGGCAAATATTCACGCACCGTTGGTTTACCAAGTAAATCTGGCGTTGGTGGCGGAATTACCGTTTCCGTTCCAAACAAAATTGGTATCGGCGTTTTCAGTCCTGCACTTGACGAACATGGGAATTCCGCAGCTGGATATCATATGATTTTGGATTTGGTAAAGCAATACAATTTAAGCTTATTTCAATAATTTCTTATGTTCGATTTTAGATTAAAAGTTTTTGATACGGTTGCTAAACGATTGAATTTCACGAAAGCAGCAAACGAATTAAACATAACACAACCAGCTGTTACAAAACACATTAAAGAAATTGAATTAAATCTTAACATTAAGTTATTTGAACGAAATGGGACGAAAATAAAATTGACCAAAGCTGGTGAAATTCTATTAAAATATACAGAAGAAATTTTTTCTGTTTATCAAAAAATAGAATTTGAAATTGGGCAATTACAAGAAAAACAAAAAGGAATTTTACGTTTGGGTGCAAGTACGACAATTGCGCAATATGTATTACCTCCTATTTTGGCAGAATTTCGAAAAAGATTTCCTGAAATTCAATTGAGTTTGGTGATTCAAAATTCTGAAAGAATTGAAGAATTATTAGGAAATCATAAAATCGATGTCGGTTTAATTGAAGCTCAAATCAAAAATAGAACGTTTCATTATTTTCCGTTTATGAAAGATGAAATTGTGTTAGTTTCTCGTCAAAATCATTCTATTTTTACCAAAAATAATATCAAATTAGATGATTTAAAGAACATTCCGTTGGTTTTTCGGGAACCTGGTTCTGGAACTTTAGAAACCATTGATTTAGCTTTAAAATCGAAAAATATAAAGCTAAATGAACTCAATATCGAAATTCAATTGGGAAGTACAGAAAGTATAAAATCGTATGTGTTACATTCTGATGCTTTAGCGTTTTTATCAATTCAATCTATTTTACAAGAACTTAAAAATCAAACTTTAACTATTATTGACATTAAAAACCTTGTGATAGAACGTAATTTCAATTTTATCATTCCAGAAGGTGATCAATCTAAATTGGTGAATTTGTTTATTAATTTTTGCAATAGTTATAACTTAAAGTAATAATAGATTACTTTTTATCATTTCTTTTTGAATAATAAGTACAAGAAATTTGTACCATAAAATTATTCAAATCATGAAAATTATACATTCAGAAAAAGGCTTATTTCAACAATTCACTACACAAAAAGTTATCTTTTTAATTTGTGCATTTCTATGTTTAATGCCTTTTATAAGCTCTCCTATCGCATTAGTTTTAGGATTTGTTGTTGCGCAAATATTTGGAAATCCATACGAAGTACAATCACGAAAAGTATCAAACACTTTACTGAAAGTTGCTGTGGTAGGTTTAGGATTCGGAATGAATATTTTTTCGGCTATACAAGCAGGAAAAGAAGGAATTGTATTCACCGTTGTAAGTATTTCTACGTTGATGATTTTAGGATTTTTATTTACCAAACTCTTCAAAATTGAAAAAGCTACAGGCTACCTAATTTCCGCTGGAACAGCAATTTGCGGAGGAAGTGCAATCGCTGCAATCGCGCCAATTACAAAAGCAAAACCCAATCAAATTTCGGTTGCTTTAGCAGTAGTTTTCACATTAAACTCAATTGCATTATTGATTTTCCCACCGCTTGGACATTTATTCAACTTATCTCAACACGAATTTGGTTTATGGTGCGCTATCGCAATTCACGACACAAGTTCTGTCGTTGGAGCAGCAAGTAAATACGGAGAAGAAGCTTTACAAATCGCTACAACAGTGAAATTAGCTCGCGCACTTTGGATTATTCCATTATCGTTTTTAACCTTATTGTTTTTCAAAAACAACACATCAAAAATTAATATTCCGTGGTTTATTGGTCTATTTTTAATCGCTATTTGTGTGAATACCTATGTACCTTTTGTCCATCAATTTAGTCCAATTATTATCGATCTATCTAAAGCTGCTCTTACGCTTACATTATTCTTAATCGGCACAAGTTTATCATTCAAAATGATGAAAAATATCGGCTACAAACCGTTATTAATGGCGATTATTTTATGGGTAATTATTGGTGTTGGAAGTTTAATTATGATTATGAATTTAGCTTAAAATCATTCAGATTTCTATATTTGTTGTTATCTTTAGAACAAGAAAATTTACAATGAATCATCGATTATTAAAAAATATTGCTCTCGGAATTGGATTTTCAATTTCGAGTTTTGTTTCTGCGCAAACCTATACTTTAAAATTCAAAACTAATTACGGAAAATTTGATGTAATGTTATATGATTTCACTCCCAAACATCGCGATTTGATTTTGAGTGAGATTAATAAAGGAACTTATACAAATGCACAATTTAACAGAGTTGTGAAAGATTTCGTCATTCAAGGAGGCGAATTAGATGATCCTATTTTGGCGCGAGAAGCCGAACATCCAGAACAAAAACCGATTCGTTTAGCACCAGAATTTAATCCGAAAGCTTTTCATAAAATGGGTGCTCTAGGCGCTGGTCGAGATGGAAATAAAGAGAAAGCATCGTATTACAATCAAATTTATTTTGTTGTTGGAAAGAGAATTACAGAAGAAGAATTAGATAACTTAGAAGCTAAAAAAGGAATCAAATTTACAGCAGAACAACGCGCTGAGTATTTGAAAAATGGTGGTCAGCCTCGTTTAGATCATGATTTTACAGTTTTTGGAGAAATTACAAAAGGCTTAGACAAAGTCATGAAAATTAGTAATGTTGAAACGAAAAACGAATTACCATTAGAACCTGTTATTTTTTCAATCAAAGTGAAAAAGAAAAAAACGCCTACGAAATATAACAAAACAAGTGTTTCTTTGGGCGGTACAGCGATTGGTTTTTAATTATTATTTTTGTACCTCAATTATAAATTATGCAACCATCAATTTTATTAACGACTTTAAACGCAAAATATATTCATCTCAATTTGGCGATTCGTATTTTGTACGATTTGAATCATCATCGAGGAAATATTTTTTGGAAAGAATTCACGATTAAATCTGACTTTGATGAAGTTGCAGAAAAATGTGCTAAATACGATATTATCTGTTTTAGTTGCTACATTTGGAATATTACGCAGACGTTAGAAGTTTGTAAACGTATCAAACAAATTTCTCCTGAAACTAAAATTTTGTTGGGAGGACCAGAAGTTAGTTACGAATATGATGATGTGATTGCAAATAATTATATCGACTATATTATTGTAGGTGAAGGAGAAATTCCGTTCGAAGAATTTGTTGCTAACTATCCATCAATAGAAAATGTACCGAATTTAGTTTACAAGAAAGAGAACAAAGTTGTTTTCAATGCGCAAAATATTCAGTTTGATATCAAACGATTAAAAGGTAGAAATCCTTATCAATACGATAATCCAGCGGATTTGGAAAAGAAGGTTTGTTACATCGAAACTTCTCGTGGATGTCCTTATAAATGTGAGTTTTGCTTGGCAAGTTTAGACAATAAAATGCGCTATTTGCCGATGGAAACCATCAAAGAAAATTTGTTGTATTTGATGAAACATGGGAAAACTATCAAATTTTTGGATCGTACATTTAACATAAAACGTGATTTTACAATTGAATTGTTTCAATTTATTTTGGATCATTATCGTGAAGGAAATGTTTTTCAGTTCGAGATTACAGCCGATATTGTTCATCCAGATATTATTAAATTCATCAACGAAAAAGTTCCGAAAAATCTTTTTCGTTTCGAAATTGGGATTCAAACCGTTAATCAACAAAGTAATCGAGAGGTTTCGCGCAAACAAAATTTTGAGAAAACATCAAATGTCATCAATCAATTAAAAGACAGAATTGAAATGCATTTGGATTTGATTGTTGGTTTGCCTTTAGAGTATATTGATGATTTGAAGTTTAGTTTCGAAGAAACTTTCAAGCTTTATCCACCCGAATTACAATTAGGTTTTTTGAAATTTTTGAAAGGAACGCCAGTTCGTCAAAAATACGAGAATTATGGCTATCATTTTGATCAATTACCTCCGTATCAAATTATAAAAAGTGATTTTTTAAGTGAAAAAGATTTAGAAAATATTACGGCTTTAGAAAATGCTTTGGAGATTTATTGGAACAAACCAAGAACACCCGAAACGTTGAAATATATTGCACAAAAGTATTCTATTTTTGATTTTTTAATGGGATTAGGACAATATTTTGAGCAACATCATTTGTTCCACAAACATACATTGAATGATGTTTTTCAGACGATATTTGATTTTGCAAAAACATTTACAAACGATAAAATTGTGTTAGAATTGATCGCGATTGATTATTATAGTTTTCATAAATCAAAGCCAAAAGATTTGTTTGAAATGGAACAAAAAATAGAAGAAGATTTGAGTGAACTTGCCTCGCATCCGAAAAGTAAATTCGTTTCGATTCCGATTTCATTTGATTATCAAATTTGGAAAGACGAAGATCGTATCGAAAAAACAACAGAAAATTGGTTAATCGAATTTGTAGGAACTTCACATAATATTATTCATTGCGAAGTGTTTGAATAACAAAAAAGATGTCTTTGCAGACATCTTTTTGATTTTTATAAAATCCCCATCAATTCTACTTCGAAAATCATAGTAGAATAAGGTCCTAATTCTTTAGAAATTTCACGATCTTTGTAACCTATTTCTGGTTTAACAACGAACCTAAATTTGCTTCCGACAGGCATTAATTGCACTCCTTCTGCCCAACCTTTTATTACATTTTCCAAAGGAAAAGCAGCAGGTTTCTTGCGTAGAACCGAACTATCAAAAACTTCTCCATTGATATTTGTTCCATGATAATGACACAAAACGGTATCTGACAAAGTTGGTTTCACTCCTTCTCCCATTGTGATTACTTCGTACAATAATCCACTTTCGGTTTCGGTTACACCTTCTTTCAATTTATACTCTTCTCGAAAAGCTAAACCTTCAGTTTTGTTCTTTTCAATCAATTCTTGTTTACGTTTTAATAATAATTCAGCTACTCCCATAGCGCAAATTTAAAAGGAAAATTTTTAATTATAGTATATTAATCGTTACTACAAATTAGTTTACTTTTAAAGAAACAATACAACTAAATGAAAAAGACAATTTTCACATTACTTTTTACTATTATTTCAATTGTAATTTTCGGGCAGAATATGGTAAAAGAGATTCCATTTCAATTAACAAAATACAATAATATTTTAGTGCCAGTTATCATCAATCAAAAAGATACGGTGCAATTGATGTTACATACAGGTTCTGATTATATTACGATTATTGAAGATTCATATAAAAAAATGAAATCGATTTCGATTTCTGATACTTTAAACAATGTGACATCTTGGGTGGGATATTCGGATATGAAAATGAGTCAAAACAATGTAATTAAATTTGGTAATGAAGGGTTTAGCAAAATTCCGATTTTTATCGATAAACAATCTGGACATGAGAGTGATGGGAAAATTGGTTTGAAGTTTTTCGAAGGAAAATATTTAGAAATCAATTTTGATGTGAATAAATTATTTGTCTATGATATAGCTCCTAGCAAACTAAAAAAGTATACAAAATTAAATTCGAGATATTCTCAAGAAACGCTGTATATAAAAGCTTTTCCATTCATTGACAAAAAACCGGTTGAAACAGAATTTATGATACACACAGGTTTTTCTGGTGCTTTGATGATTTCAGATGATTTTGCAAAAGAATATAAATTATTAGAAAAATTTGAAATTATTGGAGACTCTAAACTAAGTGATGCTGCTGGAAATGTAATTCTTTCCAAAAAATCAATTTTACCAAATTTCGAATTAGCAAATCAAACATTCAAAAATGTACCTATGTCATTTTTTGATAGCACAATAAAAATTCAACACAAAAATATTATGGGAGGCGATTTGATCAAACGTTTCAATCTAATTCTCAATTCAGAAAAAGATATTTTATATGTAAAGAAAAGTAAATATTATAAAGATGAGTATTTTAAATTGTAAAACTATAAAAATTAATTCTTAATCTCAATGTAGCCCTCGTCAATTAATAAAGAATTGTCATCAATTTGCTTAAAATTCAATAATGAGATTGGTAAAGAATCTACCAAAACAATATTTTTAGCACTGACTTTATATAAATCTGAACCCAATGGTAATTCAGCCCATTCTTTGGTAAGATGATAACCACTTTGTATTATTTTATCTTTTACTTCAATTATCATTAAATCATGAAAGTCCTTGAATTTTCCAGTAAATGATTCTCCTTTAAATTGAGCAACAAAATGATAAACAGTATTTTTTCCTTTCTTTACTTTTAATTTATTATCTTGAAAATCATTATAACATTCAAAATTCATTGAATTCAAACATTTTATTGAAGCAAAATCAATTTCCGAATTATCTTCTTTTGCAATCAATTTATAAACCTTTGTTTTTGGAGTATATTTAATCTTTACAGTTGCATTAAGTTTATTTTAATGCAAATCTTTTGAATTAATGAAAAGAACTTCTTCAATTAAATCTGGATTTTCATCTAAATAATTAAAAACTTCACTTACATAAATACTATCACTCTTAGAAAAGTATTTATCATTTATAATAAACTTCCCGTAATTCGTACTAAGATGTTTTAAGTCATTCTGACTAAATCCATATATACTTAAAAATAAACTAAGAAGTAATAAATATTTCATGAGTTTTCATTTTTAACTAATTTATAGAAAATTTATAAATCATTAGTGATCTTTACTATAAAAAAATCCACTTCAAATGAAGTGGATTTCTTATATAAACTACAGTTGTCTTTTATTTTGCTTTGAATTTGTTAATCGCGTTAATCGTAAATTCCGATAAAACTAATTCACCCGAAATTTTTGCACGATCAATTAATAATTCGTCCCAATTTTCTGTTCCTTCCCACGCAACACGTTTTAAATATTTCATAGCTTCTGGATTTGAATTGGCTAATTTTTTAGCTAAAATATCGATTCCTTCGTCCATTTCAACTGCATTTGCAAAAACTTCTGCATACAAACCTTTTTCTTTCGCCCAATCAGCTGATTGAAATTCAGTTGCATTAATCGCCATTTGTGTAAAAGCAGAATTTCCAACTTTACGTTCTACTGCTGGTCCAACTACAAATGGTCCGATACCTACAGCCAATTCTGATAATTTTACAGATGCAAATTCTGTTGCAAAAGTATAATCTGCTGCCGATGCAATTCCAACACCACCGCCAACTGCTTTTCCCTGAATACGAGCTAAAACAAATTTTGGTGCTTTGCGAATCGCATTAATAACGTGTGCAAATCCAGAGAAAAATTCTAATCCTGTTTCACGATCTTTGATTGAAATTAATTCGTCAAAAGATGCACCAGCACAAAATGTTCTATCTCCAGCACTTCTCAAAACAATAACTTTTACTTCGTCATCGTTTCCTAATTTTTCAATTTCAGTTGCTAAATTTCTTAATTGAGAACCTGGCATTGAATTACTTTGTGGATGAAAGAATTCAATTGTACCAATTCCGTTTTGTATATCTGATTTTACGTAAGCTTTCATAGTAATTTGAATATATGTTAATGTGATAATTTGAAAATTATTAGCTAATTAACAAATTATCACATTATCTAAATAAATTAATCTTGATTTAATTTTTTAACCATTGTTAAGATCGTTGCAATACCAACTGTTTCTCCTGTTTCGTCGTAAATATCAACCAACCAACGAACAATTCCTTTTGCCACATCGTTTTCGTCTTTTTTCTCTTGATCGATTTTTTCTTTACATGTAAAACGAACTCCAATTGTAGAACCTGGATAAACAGGCTTCACAAAACGACATTCATCTAAACCATAGTTTAACAAAACAGGACCTTTTTTAGCTAAAACGAATAAACCAGCTGCTTTAGATAATAAATAGTATCCGTGTGCAACATTACGTTCAAAAATAGTTCCTTCCAAAGAAGTTGCATCAACGTGAGCATAGAAATTATCGCCAGATAAAGCTGCAAATGCATTAATATCTGATTGTTGAATCGTATGTTTCGCTGTGATTAATGTATCACCAACTTTTACTTCTTCAAAATATTTCGCGAATGGATGTTTATCTTCTTCGATATAATCTGCTCCGTATTGGTATTGTTGCGTAACTGCCGTCAATTTATTTGGAGAACCTTGGATTGCTGTACGTTGCATATAGTGTAATACACCACGCTTCCCTCCCATTTCTTCTCCTCCACCTGCACGACCTGGACCTCCGTGAACTAATAATGGAAGTGGTGATCCGTGACCTGTTGATTCTTTGATACATTCAGCATCTAAAATTACGATACGCCCGTGTAAAGAACCTGCATTTAATACAAATTCTGTAGCGATATCATTATCAGCAGTAACAATCGAACAAACTAAAGATCCTTTCCCCATACGAACTAACTCAATTGCTTCAGCAGTTCCGTGGTAAGGAATAATTGTAGAAACTGGTCCAAAAGCTTCGATGTTGTGAACATCAGTTTTATTGAATGGATCGTTGTTTAAAAATAAAATTGGAGAAATGAAAGAACCTTTGTTTTTATCAGCACCTTTCACTTCGAAATTATCTAAGTTTCCAAAAATAATTTCTTGCGAGTTAGCTAATTCTTCTACTTTCTCACGAACTTCTTTAACTTGCGCTGCTCCCGCCAAAGCTCCCATACGAACACCTTCCACATTTGGGTCTCCAATTGTAGTCGTTGCCAAACGTTGTCCTAAAGCAATTTGTACATCCTCAACCAAATGAGCTGGAACCAACGCACGACGAACCGCAGTACACTTTTGCCCTGCTTTTGTTGTCATTTCACGCGTAACCTCTTTAATGAAAATATCAAACTCTGCTGATCCAACTTGTACATCTTCTCCTAAAACACAAGCGTTCAAAGAGTCAGCTTCTAAATTGAATGGTACACCTTCTGAAGTAATTCTTGGATGCGCTTTTAACATTTGTCCTGTCCAAGCAGAACCTGTAAATGTTACAACATCTTCTGACTCAACATTATCTAAAATTCCGTTTGCAGAACCTGTGATTAATTGTAAAGCACCGTCAGGTAAAATTCCAGATTCGATGATTGCACGAACAACAGTTTCCGTTAAGAAAGATGTGATTGTCGCAGGTTTTACGATAGCGGGAACTCCAGCCAATAAGTTAACCGCAACTTTTTCTAACATTCCCCAAACTGGAAAATTGAATGCATTAATATGAATTGCAACACCTCGTTTTGGTGTTAAAATATGTGTACCTAAGAATGTTCCATTTTTTGATAATTTATGCGTTTCACCTTCCACATAAAATGGTTGATCTCCGAATTGACGGCGTAAAGATGCATTGGCAAATAAGTTCCCAATTCCTCCTTCAATATCAACCCAAGAATCTGCACGTGTTGCTCCTGTTGCCCAAGATACTGTGTAAAATTCTTCTTTACGATCCATTAAGTATAAGGCTAATTTTTTCAACATTAAACCTCTTTCTTGGAACGTCATTTTACGTAAAACTGGTCCACCAACTGTACGTGCATAATCCATCATCGCACCGAAATCTAATCCAGCTGATGATGCAGTTCCTATTTCTTCGCCATTGATGGCGTTATATAACATTTGCCCTTCAGACGAACCTTTTGTCCATTGTCCTAAAGCATAATTTTCCAATTGTTTAGCCATTTTTATGTTGTTTGTGTATTTTATTATACGTTCAACGAAATTCGAATTTCGAAATCCGTTTTACTTTGTTTCGTTCCAAGTCTTGTAATTACTTGCCATTGACTCGTAATAATAATCTGGAACTTCTGTTAATGGTTCACAAGCTTTCAAACTCTCATGACAATCACTTGGTAATTGCATATATTGTTGAGTACCTTGATCTTTCCATTCTATCATTTGATCCGAAACTTGTTTTACGATTTTGGCAGGATTTCCAACCACAACACTTCTTGTCGGAATATGCGTATCAGCTTTTATAAATGTTAAAGCACCAACGATACATTCGTCCTCCACTACAACATTATCCATTACAACGGCATTCATCCCTACCATACAATTACGACCAATTGTTGCGCCGTGAATAATTGCTCCGTGACCAATATGTGCTTTTTCTTTTAATCGAACAGTAGTTCCCGGAAACATATGAATCGTACAATTTTCTTGTACATTACAATTATCTTCGATAATAATTTGTCCCCAATCACCACGTAATGCACAACCTGGACCGATATATACATCTTTCCCGATAATCACATTTCCTGTTACCACTGCCTGTGGATGAATAAAAGCTGTTGGATGAACAACGGGTTTATATCCTTTGAATTCGTAAATCATAATTTATAGATTTGAGATAGTAGTATTGAGTAATGAGATTTTGTTTAATTGTCATCCTGAATTCATTTCAGAATCTCATTAAATTGATATGATGATGAAACAAGTTCAACATTTCTAAGATCTAATTTCTCAATACTAAAATCTATTTTATGCTCTTTCAATAATTACGGCATAACCTTGCCCTAAACCGATACACATTGTAACTAATGCATAACGTTTTCCTGTTGCTTGTAATTCGTAAGCTGCAGAATTTAAGATACGAGCTCCAGACATTCCAAGTGGATGTCCTAAAGCAATTGCTCCACCATTTGGATTAATACGAGAATCGTTATCCGCTAAACCTAAGGCACGCGTACATGCTAAAGACTGTGCTGCGAAAGCTTCGTTTAATTCGATAATATCAATATCATTCATTGTTAAACCAGCTTTTTCTAACGCAATTTTCGTTGCATTAACTGGACCAATCCCCATGATACGAGGCTCAACACCTGCAACACCAGAAGAAACAATACGAGCCATTGGTGTTAAACCAAAATCTTTAATCGCTTGTTCTGAAGCTAAAATATTAGCAGCTGCACCATCATTAAGACCAGATGCATTACCAGCAGTTACTGTACCATCTGCTTTGAAAGCTGGACGTAACTTTGATAAAATCTCCATAGTTGTATTATTCTTTGGGAATTCATCAGTATCAAAAATGATTGCATCACCTTTACGTTGTGGAATAATAACAGGAACAATCTCTTTCGCTAAACGTCCATTAGCTTGTGCAGCAGCCGTTTTTTGTTGCGACCAAACGGCAAATAAATCTTGATCTTCACGCGAAATATTATCACGCTCCGCCAAATTTTCTGCTGTATTTCCCATTCCATCAACACCCCACATTTCTTTCATTTTAGGGTTGATAAAACGCCAACCAAAAGTTGAATCATAAATTTGCGCATCACCACCAAATGGAGAAGCTGATTTAGAAACTACTAAAGGGGCACGTGTCATCGATTCTGCTCCACCAGAAATCATTAATTGTGCATCACCAACTTGAATTGCTCTTGATGCAGCAATTGCAGCCGATAATCCAGAAGCACATAAACGGTTTACCGTTTCACCCGGAACTGTATAAGGTAATCCTGATAACAAAGCCGACATACGTGCAATATTACGGTTATCCTCTCCTGCTTGATTTGCATTTCCTAAAATTACATCGTAAAATGCAGCAGGATCGATTGATGGATTTCTTTTTAATAATTCGGCGATTACCATTGCGCCCATATCGTCTGGACGAACAGCTGATAATCCACCTTTTAATTTACCAATTGGAGTTCTAACTCCATCTATAATATATGTTTGGTTCATTTTTATACGTTTTACGTGATACGTTTTACGCTTAACGTTCAAAGAACTTATAACGTAGAACTTATAACATTTTACTCTTCAATCAAAGGTTTACCTGTTCTGAAACAAGTTCCTTTAAATAAAGCAATTAACTCATTGTTTTGATTCGTAACTTTGATATCGTAAATACCTGTTCTTTTTGTCGAAGAAACTTCTTGCGATTCGATTGTAAATACATCACCTTCGTGTCCAGCTTTCGTAAATGAAATATGAACATCTAAAGCAACTGAAATATTATTGTACATATTGCACGAAAAAGCAAACGCAGAATCTGCCATCGCAAAAGTAACGCCTCCGTGAACAGAACCTACTCCGTTCATCATTTCTGGACGAATTGCTGCTTGTAATTTTGCATATCCTTCTCTAACTTCAATTACTTCTAAACCTAACCATTCACTAAATTTATCGTGATCAAGCATTGCATTTAATAACTTTTGTGGTTCCATGTTTTGATATTTTTTTAGTAGAATGTTTTGTTTTCTTTGACGTAATTTCTGATAATTGGACTTAAACGATAACGGTCTTCGTGGTAATAATTGTACAATTCATCTAAATCGTCTTGTACTTTTTCCAAACCATATTCATCCGCCCATTTCAATAATCCTTTTGGATAATTTACACCTTTTGTCATCGCTGTATCTAAATCTTCACGGTTTGCAATGTTTAAAAATAAAGCATCAGCTGCTTCGTTGATTAACATCACTAAAACGCGTTTGTAGATTTTTTCTAATAAAGCTTGATCTTGAGATGGTGCTTTTTTCTCCACTCCTTCTGCATAATTGTAGAATCCACGACCAGATTTACGTCCGTAATATCCCGCTTCGAATAAACGTTTTTGAGAAAAAGATGGTTTGAAACGAGGATCATAAAAGAATGATTCGAAAACAGATTCGGTTACACGATAATTCACATCATGACCGATAAAATCCATTAATTCGAAAGGTCCCATACGGAAACCTCCAACAGAAGTCATTGCAAAATCGATTGTTTCTGCATCGGCTACGCCTTCTTCTAATAAACGAATCGATTCGCTGTAGAATGGACGAGCCACACGATTTACAATAAATCCTGGTGTATCTTTTGTGATGACTGGTAATTTACCAACAGATTGAATCAAGGCTTTTACTTCGTCTGCTACTCCTTCACGTGTTTGTACGGCTGGAATAATTTCTACCAAAGCCATTAATGGCGCAGGGTTGAAAAAGTGAATTCCAATTACACGTTCTGGTTTTGAACAAGCAGATGCGATTGATGCGATTGATAATGAAGAAGTATTTGACGCTAAAATACATTCGTCAGAAACGATTTCTTCCACTTGTTTGAAAACCGATTTTTTGATATCTAAGTTTTCAATAATTGCTTCAATCATTAAATCGATCGATGCAAAAGCTGTTAAACTATCTGCATATTCGATATTATTTTGAATTTCTTGTGCTTTTTCAGCAGTATATTTTTCTTTCGCCACTAACTTCTCGAAAGTCTTCGCTAAGTTTTGTTTTGAACGATCTAAAGCTTCTTTATTTGTGTCATATAAAACAACTGGATGACCAGATTGAGCAAAAACTTGCGCAATTCCAGAACCCATTGCTCCACCACCAATAATTCCTATTTTTTTCATTTCTTACTCTCCTTTAAAAACAGGATTTCTTTTCTCGATAAATGCGTCTACACCTTCTTGATAATCCGATGTATTCCCTGATTTAGCTTGAAATAATCCTTCTTGTATTAATTGTTCTTCGATCGAATTATTAAATGTTTGATTCAATAATTTCTTTGTATAAGCCAAACCTTTTGTTGGAAGATTCACTAATTTATCAGCAATATTTGCAACTTCAGCATCGAAAATATCATCAGCAAAAAACTCATAAATCATTCCGATTTCTTTTGCTTGAGCTGCAGAAACTTTATCAGCAAGCATCATTAAAGCTGTTGCTTTTTGAAGTCCAATTAAACGTGGTAAGAAATAAGTTCCCCCACAATCTGGGATTAAACCGATTTTAGAAAAAGCTTGAATAAAATTTGTCGATTCTTTCGCGACAACAATGTCACAAGCCAAAGCTAAATTTGCTCCTGCACCGGCAGCAACACCATTTACAGCAGCAACAACTGGTTTATCCATGTTTCTAATTTTAAGAACCAATGGATTGTAATTTTCTTGAACGATTTTATTGAAGTCGATTTCTTTTTCTTCTAAAACTTCGCCTAAATCTTGACCAGCGCAAAATGCTTTCCCCGTTCCAGTTAAAACCACTGCACGAACAGAAACATCTTGAGCTGCAACATCCAAATGATGTTGAAGAGATTTAATCATTTCCTGATTAAAACTGTTAAAAACAGAAGGACGATTCAACGTAATCGTAGCAATTCCTCCCTCTTGTGTGTATAGGATTGATGTTGAATTTTCCATAATTTTTTAGTGATGACATTTGAAATAATCAAATGGTTCGTGGCAACTATTGCATTGATACATAGCTTTGCAGGCCGTAGAACCAAATTGACTGATAAGTCTGGTATCTGTAGAGCCACATTGTGGACATTCTACATTTTGTTCATCCGAAAAAAGCGCATCAGACGAAGGATTTTTGGTTGGCGGTGCAATTCCATAAGCCTTCATTTTTTGCTTTCCTTCTTCTGTCATCCAATCAGTTGACCACGAAGGGCTCAACTGATTAATGACATTGATATTTTTGAATCCTTTTTCGATTAATTTTAAACGAACAGAAATTGAAATTGCACTCATAGCAGGACATCCTGAATAGGTTGGCGTAATTGTAACGTTGACACTTTCTTGGTCAATTAATTCAATTTTACGCACAACACCAAGATCGATTACACTAATCACAGGAATTTCTGGATCAGCAACTTCCTCCATGTATTGCCAAATTTCTTTTTCGGTTACCATTGCGAATTTGGATAAGTTCTTTGTAAATATTGTAAATCTGTTAAGATAAATCCTAAATGCTCTGTGTGAACACCTTCTTTACCTCCTTTTTGTACAAATGCATTTTCTACATCAGCTTCGATTGTCGCTTCTTCTAAAATTGCTTTTACATTTGCTAACCAAGTTGCCTGAAATTCTTCTGGACTTGAAATTAATCCTTCTTCAACTAAAGCTTTTTGGTAAGGCGCTAATAAAAATGCTTCTTTTACGTAAGGTAAAATATTGTTTACAGCTTCCTGAATTTTATCGTGAGATTCTTGTGTTCCGTCTCCTAAACGAATCATCCATTCTGATGACCATTTTAAGTGATATTTTACCTCTTTCAATGATTTTTCAGCGATGGCTTGTAATTTAAGATCTTTCACTTTCAAGAATTGCTCTAACAATAACGCGTGGTAAGAATCGTAAAAGAACTGACGTGCAACTGTGTCTCCGAAATGTCCGTTTGGTAATTCAACTAACAATAAGTTTTTATATTCACGCTCTTCACGTAACATTGCTAACGTATCTTCAGTTGCTCCATTCCCGATCATTTCAGCCGCATAGTCATAATAATTAGATGTTTGACCTAATAAATCCAACGCCATATTAGACATTGCAATGTCTTGTTCTAAAATTGGACCATGACCACACCATTCGCATAAACGTTGTGCCAAAATTAGATTTGTATCCGCTAAATGCAAGATAAAATCGATGTAATTTTGATTGTTTTGATAAACTGTACTTGTCATAAATTACATGTTTTTAATTTCTTCTGGTACATCATAAAAAGTTGGATGACGGTAAACTTTGTCTTCTGCAGGATCAAAAAATTGTTCCGCTTCATCAGGATTAGAAGCATGGATATTAGCAGATTCTACCACCCAAATACTCACACCTTCTAAACGACGTGTATATACATCACGTGCATTTTCTAGTGCCATTGTAGCATCAGCAGCATGTAAGCTCCCAACGTGTTTGTGGTCTAACCCTTGTTTACTTCTAATGAATACTTCCCATAAAGGCCAATCTCTATTTTCCATCTTTTTATGCGTTTTTGCGTTGTTCTTTTTCTAATTCTCTTTGTTTTCTTTTTTCGTGGTAAGCTGTAGCAGCATCACGAACCCAAGCTCCTTCGTTGTGTGCGTTACGGCGAGCATCCAAACGTTGTTTGTTACATTTACCGTTTCCTTTCACAACATTCCAGAATTCTTCCCAATCAATTTCTCCGAATTCGTAGTGACCTGTTTCTTCGTTGAATTTTAGATCTGGATCTGGAATAGTTAATCCTAAATATTCGGCTTGAGGAATAGAAATATCTACGAAACGTTGACGTAATTCGTCATTCGAGAAACGTTTGATTCTCCATTTCATTGATAATTCTGAGTTTGATGATTCTTCATCTTTTGGTCCAAACATCATTAATGTAGGCCACCACCAACGATTCATTGCATCTTGCAACATCGCTTTTTGTTCTGGTGTTCCTTTTGATAATACCACTAATGCTTCGTAACCTTGTCTTTGGTGGAAAGATTCTTCTTTACAAACACGTACCATTGCGCGAGCATAAGGTCCATAAGAAGTTCTACATAATGGAACTTGATTCAAAATCGCAGCTCCATCTACCAACCAACCAATCATTCCAATATCTGCCCAAGTAAGGGTTGGATAATTGAAGATTGATGAATATTTTGCTTTACCTGAATGTAAATCATTTAAAGTTTGGATACGAGAAACACCTAACGTTTCTGCTGCACAGTATAAGTATAATCCGTGACCAGCTTCGTCTTGAACTTTCGCTAATAAAATTTTCTTTCTATTTAACGAAGGTGCTCTTGTAATCCAGTTTGCTTCTGGTAACATCCCAACAATTTCTGAGTGAGCATGTTGAGAGATTTGTCTAATTAATGTTTTGCGGTATGCGTCTGGCATCCAGTCTTTTGGTTCGATACGAACTTCATTTTCAATCTTATTATCGAAAATTTCTTGAAAATCAATTTCTTTTGCACTCATTTCTAAACGTTTTTAAAGTTGATTATTTGGCATCAAAATCTACCACTACTTCTGCAGAACGAGGATGCGCTTGACACGCTAATACAAATCCTCTTTCTAATTCATCTGGCTCAAGTGAGTAGTTGATGTCCATTTCTACCTCACCCTTCTCTACTTTACACTTACAAGTTGCGCAAACACCACCTTTACAAGCATAAGGTAAATCAGCTCCGTTTTGTAAAGCCGCATCTAAGATTGTGTCGCCATTGTAACCCAAATCAATCTGTAAAGCTGTTGCATCTAATTTGATGGTAACTTTACTCATTGTGTCATCTGATTGTTTTACAGCTTTTTGACGCTCTACCTTTTTCGCTTCTGCAGATGCACTATAGAATAACTCGAAATGCAAATGTTTTGCATCAACTCCTGCTTCTACAAAAGCGTCACGACCGCTTAAAATCATTTCTTCTGGTCCACAAAGGAAAACTTCGCTTACTTCTTTTGGATCGATGATATTTTGCAAGAAATATTCAATTTTTGCTTTATCAATACGACCACTCAAAATCTCAGCATCAGCCGTTTCGCGACTCAAGATATTGTAAACGCTAATGCGTTCCATGTATCTATTTTTTAATGCTTCAATTTCTTCTTTAAAAATAATCGAACCTTTGTTTCTGTTTCCATATAACAGCACAAATTGACTGTTAGGTTCTGTTTGTAGAACTGTTTTGATAATCGAAAGTACTGGTGTAATTCCTGATCCCGCCACAATTCCTACATATAATTTTTTGTTGTCTTCGTGTACTTCTGTAAAGAAATTTCCTTGTGGAGTCATTACATCAAGAACATCGCCAACTTTGATTGTATCGTTAACAAATGTCGAGAAAATTCCATCCTCAATTTTCTTTACAGCAACTCTTAATTCATTATCCAAAGGACTTGAACAAATTGAGTAAGAACGTCTAATTTCTTCGTTATTGTGAAGATTTTTGAACGTTAAATATTGACCATGTTTGAATTTGAATTCTTGGTTTAATTCTTCTGGCACTTCAAATGTAACGGATACACAATCTGGTGTTTCCTTTTTTACATTTTTAACGCGTAATTGGTGAAAATTTATAGCCATATTATTTTTGAAATCCGTTAATTAATAGTGTCATTAAGTCATTTTCTAATTGCTCTGGTGAGATATCTCGTCCAGGTTTGTACCACAATTCTATCCAACGTAATGATGATAATAAAGTAAATAAAGCAACCGAAACATTCAAGTCTTTAAATTCGCCTGCTGCAATTCCTGCTTTAATAAGATTAGCGATTCTTTTTTCGTATCCTTTTCGAATTGTTTTGTACAATTCTTTTTTCGTATCCGAAAGATTTTTCCAATCATTATTTGCAACAGAAACTTCGTTTGGCTCATCAATAATCATTCTGACGTGTAATTGAATTAAATCTCTCAATTTCTGAACATTTGATTCGTCAGTATCTTCAATCGAACTAATGTGAGAAACATATTGATTGGCAACTTTAAAACAAATCTCTTCTAAAATTTCGTCTTTCGAACGAATGTGATTGTATAAACTTGCCGCTTCCATTCCAACTTTTTCAGCCAGTTCGCGCATTGATGTAGCCGAATATCCTTTTTGTTTAAAGATTAATGCAGCTTCTTGAATAATCAGTTCTTTTTTACTTTGTTTAGGCATATATTTATAAATGTCTGTTATCGATGATTCGGTTTAATTTTCCTCCTTCACTTTTCGGAAGTCCATCAACTTGATACAATTTAACATTCATTCCTAATCCAATATTGTCTCTAATCTTTTTGTGAATGTTAGAGATTAATTTGCAACATGCATGATTAGATTCGTCGTTCAAATTATCACAAGTGAAACCTTGGCTTGCAAAATAGTCAGGATTAATTTCAAATCCAACTTCTACAGCATCCATATTTTTAGGTTTTGTTAAAACTACTTGATAATTTGGTGATAATTCTGGGAATTCTGGAATAAAATCAGCGATTTGCGTGTGAAAGAAATTTACACCTCTAATAATCATCATATCATCTGCACGACCAATAATCGGTCCCATTTTGATATGTGTTCTTTTCTTAGAATGTTCGTACGTAAGGGTTGTAATATCTCCAGTCCAATAACGCACCAATGGTAAAGCTTCTTTTGTTAACGTTGTAATCACTAAAACTCCAGGTTGTCCGTAAGGTACAGGCTCACCTGTTTTCTCGTCTACAATTTCTGGAAAGAAATGATCTTCCCAAATGTAAGATCCTGTTCCTTGCTCTTCGTAATCTTCGTTAGACACACCAGGTCCGATAATTTCGCTCAATCCATAGATATTAGACGCTTTGATGTTTAAACTTCCTTCTACTTCTTGACGTAATGCTTCTGACCAAGGTTCTGATCCTAAAATCGCAAACTTAAGGTTTAAGCTTTCTAACGATTCTCCTCTTTTTTTGATTTCCTCTGCTACTGTTAATGCATACGATGGTGTTGCACAAATAGCATCAGCTTGAAAATCTTTCAACAACATGATTTGTTTTTCAGTATTTCCACCAGAAATAGGAACAACTGTCATTCCTAATTTTTCTGCTCCATAATGTAATCCCAAACCTCCTGTAAACAAACCATAACCATAGGCATTTTGTAATGTCATTCCTGGTTCGCATCCAGAAGCTGCTAAAGAACGTGCTACTACTTCTGAAAATAATTCGATGTCGTTTTTGGTATAACCTACAACAGTTGGTTTTCCTGTTGTGCCGCTTGAACAATGTAAACGGATTACGTTGCTCTTTGGTTCTGCAAATAATCCGAACGGATAGTTCTCTCTTAAATGTGTTTTTTTGGTGAAAGGTAATTTGTGTAGATCTTCAACACCTTTGATGTCTTCTGGCTTTATTCCAGCTGCATCAAATGCTTCTTTGTAAAAAGGTACTCTGTTATACACTTTTTGTAACATGTTTTGAAGTCTTTCGTTTTGAAGAACGCGCAATTTTTCAATTGGCATTTGTTCTATCTCGGGATTAAATATCATAATTTTTGCAGATTTTGATTTTTGATAATAACAAATTTAATCAAAAAAAACAAAAAAACTAACAAACGTTAGTTTTTTTAGTGTAAAAAATACAATTATTATTAATTATTGCCTTTTTAATAGGATAAAATACTATTAATCAATGTTTTTAATTTTTCAGCATTTGGTAACATTTCTGCTTCTAAAGTGGAATTTAATGGAATTGCTGGCATATCTTGTGCTCCTAACACACGAATTGGAGCATCTAAGTACTCAAAACATTCTTCATTAATTAAGCCTGCAATGCTCTGTGCAAAAGAGTTTTGCTTCGCTTCTTCTGTCAAAACAATACAACGATTGTGTTTTTTTACACTATTAAAGATTGACTCCTCGTCTAACGGAACTAAAGTTCTTAAATCAATAATTTCGACTTGATTAGGAAAATCTTTTGCCGCTTGTTTCGCCCAATACACTCCCATTCCGTATGTAATAATTGAAACAGAATTATGATTTTGAGAAGATTCAGCTGTTAAAACTTCACGTGCTTTACCAAAAGGCAATACATAATCTTCGTCTGGCTCAACAGTCGCCGCATCTTCTGTTCCTTTTATTTTACTCCAATACAACCCTTTGTGTTCTAACATTACCACAGGATTTGGATCATAATATGCTGCTTTCATCAAGCCTTTCAAATCCGCTCCAGTAGATGGATATGCAATTTTAATTCCTTTGATATTCGTCAAAACACTTTCTACTGAACTTGAATGATAAGGACCTCCGCTTCCGTACGCACCAATTGGTACACGTAAAATNNTCGAAACTGGCCATTTACCGTTTGATAAATAATTAGAACGCGCCACTTCTGTAAACAATTGATTAAGACCTGGCCAAATATAATCTGCAAATTGCACCTCAACAATTGGTTTTAAGCCAGCTGCAGACATTCCAACTGTAGATCCAATTATAAACGCTTCTTGAATTGGTGTGTTAAATACACGATTTTTACCATATTGTTTTGCTAAAGTTGCCGCTTCACGAAAAACTCCACCTAAACGCAACCCAACATCTTGTCCATATAATAAAGCTTCTGGATGCTCTGCCATTAATTCACGAATCGCAAACAATGCAGAATCTACCATTACTGTTTTTTCTTTTCCTTCTGGAGAACGATTTCCTTTTTCTTCTGTAATCGGTGTTGACGCAAAAACATGCGTATATAAATCTTCAGGACGAGGATCTTCTGCTTTTAAGGCTTCTTGATATTCAGTCTGTACTTGTTCTCTTATCTTATTCTCAATTTCGATTAAATCATTTTCATCGAAACCTTCATTTAATAACGTATTTTTTAATTTATCATAAGGATCACGAGATTGTGCTTCCTCCAAATCATCTCTGTACCATTCTTTACGAACGCCAGATGTATGATGATTCAATAAAGGAACTTTTGCATGAACTAAAATCGGACGACGTTCTGTACGAATAATTTCAATTGCACGTTGAACCGTTTCATAAGAAGCCAAGAAATCTGTTCCATCAACCACAAAAACTTCCAAACCATTGAAACCTTTCGCATAATGAGAAATATCCTGCGCACGAATTTCATCTGCCGATGCCGAAATATCCCATTCATTATCTTGAACCAAATATAAAATTGGTAATTGTTTCAAAGCTGCCATTTGGAAAGCTTCTGCCACTTCGCCTTCTGTACAAGACGCATCTCCTAACGAACAAACCGAAATTGGTTTTACTTTTTCGTCACAAAGACCTTCTAACTCTTTGTATTGCATTCCCATCGCAATTCCTGTTGTTGGAATCGCTTGCATTCCAGTTGCACTACTTTGATGCGGAATTTTTGGCATATTATCACGACGCAAACTAGGATGAGAATAATACGTTCTTCCTCCAGAAAAAATATCATCACGTTTTGCCAATAATTGCAACATCAATTCATAAGGTGTTATTCCTATTGATAATAACATTGCATCGTCTCGGTAATATGCACTTAAGTAATCTTGTGGTAATAATTGTAATCCTGTTGCAATTTGAATTGCTTCGTGTCCACGCGCAGTTGCGTGTACATATTTGCTTGTTACAGCTTTATTTTCTTCGTATAATTCGGTTAAAGATTTTGCAGTAACCAATAATTCGTATGCTTTTTTAAGTAATATTGTTGTTGATAATATGGTTTCCATTCTGATTAAATTTGCGTGTTAACATCCCAATTCTCCATATAATCTGAAATTCGTTTCAAGAAAACGCCTCCCAAAGATCCGTCTATCACACGATGATCAAACGAAAGTGACAAATACATAAATTGTCTTGCCACGATAATATCTCCAAATTCAGTTTCCAAAACCGCAGGTTTTTTCTTGATCACACCAGTCGCTAAAATTGCCACTTCTGGTTGATTGATGATTGGCGTTCCCATTAAATTACCAAAAGTTCCCACGTTACTTATTGTGAACGTTCCTCCACGAACATCATCTGGCGAAAGTTTGTTGTTTCTCGCTTTATCTACAATAGAATTTACAGCTTTTGCTAAACCTTCTAAATTCAATTCATTAGCTTGATGAATAACAGGAACAATCAAATTATTACTTGGCAAAGCAGTTGCAATTCCAATATTTATCTCATTGTGTTTGATGATTTTAGTCTCAGTTTCATCAACCGATACATTAACCATTGGAAAATTTTTTATTGCACGAACAACACAATCTACAATTAACGGCGTAAACGTTAATTTTTGTTTATATTTTGCTTCAAAAGCAGCCTTATTTTCTTCGCGCCATTTCACAAAATTAGTAACATCAGGTTCTACATAAGCCGTCACATGAGGCGAAGTTTGTTTACTCTTTTTCATGTGTTTCGAAATCAATTGACGCATTTTATCCATCTCAATGATTTCATCTTTCGCTCCAAAAGAAGAGCTTGAAACTACATTATTCTCAATTAAAGTATTGCTTGAATTATTAGATGTAAATAGTTTATTTTGGATATAATTCAATACATCATTCTTCGAAATTCTCCCATCACGACCAGAACCTTTTATTTGTAAAATATCAGATGATTGAAGATTTTCTTTTTGCATGATACTTTTTACCAAAGGTGATAAAAATTGATTTGTATCGATTGAATTTATAGTTTGTGAAGTTGTAACAGTCTCAATCTTTTTTTCTTCAACATTTTCAGTTTTTTGAGCTGATTGTTGTTGATTTTCTGAAGGCTCAATTAAAGCGAAAACTTCTCCGATTTTTATTTCATCTCCTTCATTAAATCTAAACTCAATAATCTTTCCAGTAATTGTAGAAGGCACATCAGAATCTACTTTATCCGTCGAAACTTCGGCAATTACTTCATCCTCTTGAATGAAATCACCAATGTTTTTTGTAAAACGAACCAATTGTACAGACTCAACACTTTCTCCCAATTTTGGAATCGTTAGTTCTATATTCTTCATTTTATTTGTTTGCAGTTTTGAGCGTTGAAGATAATGATTTTTTATAAAAACTAATGAATGTTAGTTGAAATATTCATTAGTTTTATGCAAATTAATTAAACAATGGAAGATATTTTTGTTGGGATATGGTTTCTTTTTGCATTAACAATGGCCTTTTTACCAATAATGTGTTTAATACATATTATTACACATCAGTTTAGAAATTTAAAAACAAAATTTCTATGGATTTTTGTTGTAGTATTAATTCCGTATTTAGGTTCTATTTTATATTATTTAAAAGGTCGAAATATGGTTATAAATAACTAAAATCTCATCACCAAACCAATTCCCGCTTGATTATTTTGATAAACAGGAAAAACCATTGTTGCGACTTTAGATTCTTTATTTTTTGGAGAAAACCAATTGTTAATCGTAGGAAATAACCAATACGCCAATTCCGTCGATAAAATTCCTATTCCCGCTCCAGCAACAACATCTCCAACCCAATGACGATTGTTGATAACACGATAAACACCCGTAAAAGCAGCCAAAGGAAATCCAGCTAAACTCAACCAAAAATTAGAATCTTGATATTCTCGAAACATAAATTGAGCCGTAGAAAACGCATTTGCCGTATGTCCAGAGGGAAAAGAAAGATTGTTTGTACCATCGGGTCTTTCTTCTTGTACAGTGTGCTTTAATCCCATCACCAAACCTGTATTAATGATTTGAGAAGTTGCAAAAATTATTGTCCGATCTCGTAAATTATGTTTCCCTTGAACGCCAGCTAAGTTCAATCCATAGACCGCTGCAGCAGGTAAATATTGTGTATAATTATCAAATTTATTTCCTTTTGTTTTATCTTCTAAAATTTCATTTTGAGTAGATTTATTCAAATTATCCAACGCTGGAATTGCCAAACTCAAACTTCCATATGTAATTAAAGTCGCAGGAATAATCAACTTTTTGGCGTTAAAATGATAAACTTTATCTTCTGGATTAAATGTTTGCTTTGGAATAGAATCAAGTTGAATTGAATCCGTTTTAGTTTGCTGAATTGTATCTTGTGCATTTCCTTTTATCGAAAATATTGAAAGTAATACACAATTCATTAGTATCGTTTTTGTTTTAATTTGGTTCATTTTCACATTCATTTTATTGAACAAATGTATTTGAAACCTGCTTACGCAAAACTTAAGATTTGATTAAGAAAAAAGCCATTAGAAATAATCCAATGGCTTTTAAAAATATCTATTTATAAATTTCCTCGACGTTCTTGTTCTCTTTCTAAGGCTTCAAACAATGCTTTGAAATTTCCTGCTCCAAACGATTGCGCTCCATGACGCTCGATAATTTCGTAGAATAATGTTGGACGATCTTCGACTGGTTTTGTAAAAATTTGTAACAAATAACCTTCTTCATCACAATCAACCAAAATTCCTAAATCTTGTAACTTCTTGATATCCTCATCAATTTCACCCACACGTTCTGGAATCATATCGTAATAAGCCTCTGGTGGCGCAGATAAAAACTCAACTCCGCGAGATTTAAGCTCTGTAACAGTTTTTACAATATCCTTAGTTGCAACTGCAATATGCTGCACACCTTCTCCTTCGTAAAAATCTAAATATTCTTCAACTTGAGATTTCTTTTGACCTTCTGCAGGCTCATTAATAGGGAATTTTGAATAACCATTTCCGTTACTCATCACTTTCGACATTAATGCTGAATATTCTGTATTGATTTGTTTGTCATCAAATGATAAAATATTTACAAATCCCATTACATCTTGATACCAAGCAACTGCCTCGTTCATGCGATTCCAACCTACATTACCAACGCAATGATCCACATACAATAAACCACAATCTGTTGGTTGATATGTTGATTCAGATTTCACATAACCGGGCATAAAAGGACCTTCATAATTTTTACGCTCAATAAACATATGAATCGTTTCACCATATGTATAAATTCCAGACATTTTTACTTCACCAAACTCATCTGTAATCGTAGTTGGCTCCATATACGGTTTTCCTCCACGTTTCGTTGTTTGTTCAAAAGCATCGTATGCATCATCCACCCAAAGTGCCAAAATTTTAACCCCATCGCCATGTTTCATTGCATGTTGACAAATTGGAGAATCTGATTTTAAACCAGAAGTTAATACCAAACGAATCTTCCCTTGTTGTAAAACATAAGAAGCTCTATCTCTCACTCCTGTTTCTGGCCCTGCATACGCAACTTCCTGAAATCCGAAAGCTGTTTTGTAATAATGTGCAGATTGTTTTGCATTACCAACATAAAACTCGATATAATCTGTTCCATTAATTGGAAGAAAATCTTGTGCTAATGCTATTTTTTCTGCAAATGTTTGTGTACTCATTTTTATTGTGTTTTTATTTTTATGTATTATGTAAAAAGTAAAATGTATTAAGTTTTACTGTATATGATTTATTCAGCTTCTATTTATTTAAAATATTTGATTTTGAATCAAGTTCATAATGACTTTTATTAAATCCTGTCTTAGATTCTTCGACAAGCTCAGAATAACAACGAACTTAGAACTTAGAACTTAGAACTTAGAACAAAATTAAAATCTCTTAATAAAGCCAAGATTTATAATAATTTGGATCTTCTATTTCTAACGCTTGTTCAGTTAACATCAATGGACGAAAAGGATCAATCATCACTGCTAATTCGTGTGTTTCTTTCGCTCCAATTGATTTTTCAACTGTTCCAGGATGTGGTCCATGTGGAATCCCAGCTGGATGTAATGTAATTTGCCCTTTCTCAACCGATTTTCTAGACATAAAATCTCCATCCACATAATATAAAATCTCATCAGAGTCTACGTTACTGTGATTATAAGGCGCTGGAATCGCATTCGGATGATAATCAAAAAGACGTGGAACAAAACTACAAATTACAAAACCTGCACCTTCGAAAGTTTGATGAACAGGTGGCGGTTGATGAATACGTCCTGTAATTGGCTCGAAATTATGAATAGAAAAAGCCCATGGATAATGATAACCATCCCAACCTACAAAATCAAAAGGATGGGTTCCATAAACATATGGATAAATTAATCCTTCTTTTTTGATCATAATCTTGAAATCTCCGTGTTCATCATTGGTTTCAAGATTTTGAGGACGTTTAATATCGCGCTCACAAAAAGGCGAATGTTCCATTAATTGACCAAAATGATTGCGATAACGACGAGGTGTTTCAACTGGACTAAATGATTCTGTAATAAACAATCGGTTATTAGAATCATTAAAATGAAGCTGATAAATGATTCCGCGTGGAATCACTAAATAATCTCCATATTCAAATTCAATTTGTCCATAACCAGTTTTCAGAACTCCAGAACCTTCGTGTATAAAAATTACTTCATCCGCCATCGAATTTTTATAGAAATAATCAGTCATTGATTCTTGTGGCGCAGCCAATGAAATATGCAAATCATTGTTAACCAAAACTGGCACACGAGATTCTAAATAATCTTTCGTTGGTTTTACTTTGGAACCTTTTAAAGATGTATGTTTTAAATGTTTTGCGCGAGCAATCTTAGGTTCTACCGAATAAGGTTCGCTAATCGCTTTTACCAAAGTTGGCGGATAACAGTGGTAAACATTGGAATACGTACTCGAAAATCCATGCGTAGAAACTAATTCTTCTGCATATAATTCTCCATTTGGTTTTCGGAATACCGTATGTCGCTTTTGTGGGAATTCTCCCAAATGATGATAAAGTGGCATATCGTATTTTGTTTGTTATTTTGATGAAAAGGTAGATAGATGACGAGATTCGTCAACAAATAATCTGCAATATTCTAGTGTGAATATTGAGCAAATACAATTTTGGAAAGTAAAGCAGAAGTTTGCTTATTCATTCCAACAAATAAAGGTTTAATATTTTCCTTAATTTTTTGCATTTCTTTTCTGTGGTTATCTCAAAGATAGAAACATTTTTTGATTGTACAAAATACACTTTAAATATATTATCAACTTTAAGGCACAATACAAATTAAACAAACTCCCTATTTTCAGTGATTGTATAACGTTATTTAGCAAATTAGATTTGTAAGTATAAAAACACAAACATATGGTTCTTTAAAATCATTTGATCAAAATTAATACAAATTCATATTTACCAAAAAAACCTTGAATAATTCAAGGTTTTTTTTATGTTTATACAATTAGTAAAACTGTTTCTTTTAATTTTTCGGCTTGTTTTGAATAGATAAAAATCTCAAAATCAGTTTGTATTTTTTCTTCAAAACTTTGTTTCATTTGTAGATACGAAACTGCTTTTGGACTTTCTTTTAGATGTTGTACAAAATCAACCAACCATTCTCCAATCTCTTTGTCCACAACAATTTCAAGACAATCTTGTTTGGTATGAAATTGTAAAACAGTATTCTCAAAAGTCTTCCCTTTTTTGGTTTTCGTAACAAATTCTATTTGAGGCTTCCCTCCTAACCAAACTACTTTTTGCGTTGGTTTATGCGTTATGAAAGTTTCATTATTTAAAACTGTTTCAATATAATTTGGTTGAATTGACGTTCTCGGAACTTTAAAATCAAACCATTCATTCAGCGACAACTCAAAACCAACACCGTGCATATAGTTAAACAATGATTTCTTTAATCCATACGAAAATTGATCATGAATTAAGCCTGATTTTTCTTCGTGAATCATATCATTATTCGCAAAAGTTCCTAATTCAGTACTGTGATTAATCACTTGATATTTCTCTGGATTCAATCCAACTGGACTATGTGCTGTCATCGCAAATTGATGCCAAAATCCTGATTGAAGAATTCCCAATTCGAACATTTGACGAACCATTTCCAAACTATCAATAGTTTCTTGCTTCGTTTGCGTTGGAAAACCATACATCAAATACGCATGAACCATAATTCCAGCTTCTGTAAAATTGCGATTTACAATGGCAACTTGTTCCACCGTTACACCTTTATCAATCAGTTTTAACAATCGATCCGAAGCCACTTCCAAACCTCCAGAAACCGCAATACAGCCCGAAGCTTTTAGTAATCGACACAAATCGTATGTAAAACTTTTCTCGAATCTTATATTTGTCCACCACGTTACGGTCAATTTTCTTCGAAGAATTTCTAACGCAACTTCTCGCATTAATGCTGGTGGAGCAGCTTCATCCACAAAATGAAAACCTGTATTTTGAGTTCTTTCAATCAACTCTTCCATTCTGTCCACAATTTGTTTTGCTGCAATTGGTTCATAAATTTTGATATAATCTAACGAAATATCACAAAACGTACATTTTCCCCAATAACAACCATGCGCCATCGTCAGCTTATTCCAACGTCCATCACTCCACAAACGATGCATTGGATTAACCACTTCGATGACAGAAATATATTGATCTAATTTGATATCCGTATAATCTGGCGTTCCAACTTCGCTAAATTTATAATCGCGAACAGTTTGATTGTTGATATAAGAAACTTGTTGATTTTGAAGGGCAAAAGTTCTTTTCAAATCAGAAATTTCAACTTCTTGATTGATGTATTTTAACAATTGTTCAGTTGGTGCTTCACCATCATCTAATGTAATAAAATCGAAAAACTCAAATACTCGTAGATCGCTTAAAGAACGTAATTCCGTATTCGGAAAACCACCTCCCATATCCACCACAATTTCAGGATAATTTGCTTTAATATATTGTGCACAACGGAAAGCTGAATATAAATTTCCAGGAAAAGGAACCGAAAAACCAATCATTTTTGGATTCGTTTTCTGAATTAATTTCTCTAATTCCGAAAGTGTTATTTTATCAATATAAGTTGGATCTTTCGCTAATTCTTGATACAATTCATCAAAAGAATTTGCTGATCTTCCCAAACGTTCAGCATAACGAGAAAAACCAAAATTTTCGTCAACCGCTTCAATAATTAAATCGGATAAATCTTCTAAATATAAAGTTGCCAAATGCTTCGCTTTATCTTGAAAAGACATCGAACCAAAGGCCCATTCCAAATCTTCAACCTCAGCAAAACGAGAAGCTTCTGGTAAATATCCATCTTGAACAATAGAATCAGCTAAAGTCGAATTTTTACCTTGTAGAAATCGAATAACAGGATCAATAGTTGCGATATATTCATCGCTTAACATCACCATTCTTTTACTATTATCACCTAATTCAATTTCTTGATTTTGAATAAATTGAAATAAATCAATTAAACCTTTTCTTGAGAATAATTGTAAGATGACATCTAAACCTAAATCAGCTTGAAAAGTTGAATATGAAAGTGTGTTTAGAAATCCTTTTAAATAAACTGTTCCAGGATATGGTGTATTTAATTGCGTAAAAGGTGGTGTGATTAATAAAAGATCCGTTTTCAATCGTTGAAATTTGTTGCAAAAATACGGATTGAAAAAAAATAATTTTAGATTTTTATCAATTATTTTTCAGTTTTATCAGTGCTTCTAAATGGCATTGTTTCAATTTTGAAACTTCCTTCAATCACAGCTTTTTCGAGATTAAGAATTCCTTTCAACGATTCATAATCTACTTTATCTGCATCATCTGTTGGTTTGTGATAATCGTCGTGGCCGCCTGTATGAAAAAATAAAACTGGAATATCTTTCTCATAAAACGAAGTTTGATCCGAGCCGCCTCTACCTTCATAACCTGTATAAAATTTGACAAAATCAGTCGGATTAATTTCGTTAAAAATCGTTTCAAAAGCTGGAGAAGTTCCATAACCTATAATAGAAACACCAGATTCTTTGTTCAAACGACCAATCATATCCATGTTTAACATCCAATGTACTTTCGATAAATCATACGTTGGGTGTTTCACAAAATAACGTGAACCGACCAAACCTAATTCCTCAGCACCAAAAGCAATAAATAAAAAATTAACAGGTTCTGTCACTTTATTTTTACTGTAAAATCTTGCCAATTCTAACAAGCCTGCAACGCCAGAAGCGTTATCATCAGCACCATTGTGAATCATTCCATAGCTATCTTTCGCCAAAGAACTTCCTTGCTTTCCTTCTCCCAAATGATCGTAATGTGCACCAATCACAATCGTTTTATCCGCTTTATTATCTAAAAAAGCAATCACATTTTTTGCAGAACGAATACTGTCAACAACTTTCACTTTTTTCACTTTCGCCTCAAATCCCTGAAAATAACCATCTTCTCCTAAAGGTTGAAGTTTATATTTTTTAAATTCTTTCGCAATATATTTTGCAGCTTTCAAATTTTCTTCACTTCCGGTTCCTCTCCCTTTCATTTTGTCATCTGCCAAAAAATAAACGTGTTTTTTAAGGTTTTTGACTTCAATTTCTTGCGCAAAAGACTTGGTTCCTACAACCAAAGATAAGATGATAACTATTTTTTTCATATTCAATTTCGACTAAGTATACGTCTAACAAAAATAGAAAAATAATCAAGAATATAGTATTGTGCATTTTGAATTAAAATTCGTCAATTCGAGTGATTTTCAGGAATGAAATGAATAAAAATTGTATCGAGAATAGAATTTTATCAACTAAAACCTTTTTCTCGATACAAAATTCTAAACGAATTTCACTCGAAATGACGGTTTTATTATAAGCAAATTAAAAATATACAATAAAGACCATTTTAAAATTTATATTCAAAATTTCGTTTATTATCACTGAAAATCAGGGTGAATAATTCAATAATTGTTAAATTTCAAAAACTTTTTTAAAAATTGATGCAACATTCAAAAACTTACTGCGTCTATACAATAGAAACAACAATGAAACCTTGAAAATTTTGGAGAAAGAAAATTTTTCAATAAATGATAAACAACTATTAGATTGGTGCGAATCTGGTGTAGAGGCTGGTTATACTCAGCTCTATCATCGCTATTCGAAATCAGTTTACAATTCTGTTTATCGTTTGGTGACAGAAGTTTCTGATGCGGAAGATTTGACACAAGAAATTTTTATTTCACTTTTTTCTGATATTCAAAAGTTGAAAAACATCGAGAATTTAGGAGCTTGGTTCAGTAGAGTTGCGATTAATAAATCGATTTCACATTTACGAAAAAACAAAGTTTATTTTTCGGATGTTGAAGGAGCAAATATTATTGATGACAGTGAAGAAAGTTTGGAAGAAAAACAAATGTTGGATGGTAAAATTGAAGAATTGCAACAAACGATTGAAGAATTACCAACGGATACAAGAACAATTGTGAATCTATTTCTGTTCGAAGACATGCCGCAAGAAGACATTGCTCAACTTTTAGGATTGAGCCACAACACGGTGAGAAGTAAATATCATCGTGCAAAAAAGAAAATTTACGAAACCTTACAACAAACCGTTTGCAATGAATGATTCTTTAAAAAAACATATTGATAATAACAGAGAAGCCTTTGAAAACAAAGAACCTTCTGCAGAATTATGGAAAAGAATTCAGGCTGAGATTCCTAAACAGGAAGAAAAAACTTTGGTAATTGAACAACCTAAGAAATGGAGAATTCAGAATTGGAGTATTGCTGCTTCTGCGCTTGTTCTATTGAGTGTTGGTGGATATTTTTTCTTGAAAAATGATGAAGTAAATTCGCCTAAAACAATTGAAGTTGTTAAGGAAAAACAGGTTAAAAAAGTAGAAGAAATTCAGCCAGAAATTATTCATCCAACTGATATTAATACTGAACAAAATGAAAAAGAAATTCAGTTTGTAAGAGTTCAGAAAGAGAAAAATTTCGAAAAAATTGTTCAACCAAAAGAAGAACTAATTGGTATAGATGAAAACCTTAAAAATGAAATTTTAAGTTCATTAAACGATCAAGAATCAACAAGTAATCGTATTAATGCAATTGCAAAAATAGCTGATTTACCAAGTATTGATCACAATTTAAAAGAGAGTTTATACAATTTAGCTTTAAATGACAACAATACAATTGTGCGACTAAATGCACTCGAAGCGCTTGCTTCAAAATTACCTAAATCAGACGTTTCAAAAGAGTTAACAGACATTTTTATGAAGCAAGATGATCCGATGGTACAAATGGAATTAATAGGAATGATTGCGCATATCAATAACGATCAAATCGATTTGAAATTAACAAATAAATTACAAGAAATGGTTTTGGATCCTACAACAAAAACGTTTGTGAAAGACGAAGCGTACGCGGTTCTTTTTAGAAAATAATAATTAACAAAAAATCAAAAAATGATAAGAAAAATATTTTTGGTAGCTACATCTGTTATGATGATGTCTACGTACACTTTTGCACAAAATGAATCGAAAAGTGCGAATGAAGATAATTCGAAAACGTACAAATTAGCTGTAAATAAAGGAAAACTGAACCTTGATCTTGGACGTGTAACAGTCGAAGGTTACAACGGAAACGAAATTGTTTTTTCTACAAAAACAAGATCGCGAGATAATGACGAAAGAGCAAAAGGATTGCGATCAATCAACTCATTAGGGCTTGAGGATAACACAGATTTAGGAATAAATGTTGTAGAAAAAAATGGTGTAATTGAGGTAAAACAACTTCAACAAATGACACCTCCAAATGTCAAAATATTAGTTCCAAAAGGTGTGAAAATTTCATTTAACCATCAATCTCAATTTGGAAGTACCATTACATTCAAAAATATCGAAAACGAACTTGAAGCAACTGCAAGTTACAACAATGTAGTGTTAGAAAATGTAACGGGACCTGCAACAATCAACACGATTTATGGTTCTATCGATGCGAAATTTAGTCAAAATGTAAAAGGTCCTTTGTCACTTGTGTCGATCTATGGTCACGTGGATGCTTCAATTCCGAAATCATCTAAGGCAAATGTAAAATTAACGACTTCGTTTGGTGATATTTTGATTGCACCTGAATTATCATTGAAATTAGAAGCGAATAATAGTTCGTCTGATATGATAAAAATTAACAACCAAGCAACTGGTACGTTAAATGGCGGTGGAACAAGTTTCCTTTTCAGATCAGATTATAGTAAAATTTATTTGAGAGCGTTATGAGAACAGTAGTTTTATCCTTAGCAATGGGCTTATTGGCAAATTTATCAATCGCTCAAACAAAAATTCAGAAGAGTTTTTCAGTTGAGAAAGGTCAAGAATTAACATTAAAATTTGATTATCCGCAAATCGTTAAAATCACCACTTGGAAACAAAACGAAGTGAGTATTTCTGGAAATGTAAATATCAATAATGGTAAAAATGACTCGAATTTCAGCTTAACTGAAAGCAAAAACGGTCAAGGAAAAACGATCGAAGGCAAAGTTGTTAACCTAAAAGATATTCCGCATCAAGTGACAGCGACTTTTGGAAGTGAAAAAAAACAATTTCAAACCAAAGAGGATTATCAGAAATATGTTGATGCAAATGACATCAAATCTTCTTCGGTTTCTACAGGAGTACAAATGGATATTGTATTGGAAATTAAAGTTCCTGAACATATGAAAACAACTATCGAATCAACGTATGGAACAATTGAAGTTATTAATTTTGAAGCACCAATTATCGCACAATCAACATATGGAAGTGTGGATGCAACAATGAATGCAAAACAAATTGGAGAAATAAAAGTGGAAACTTTTTTTGGGAAGATGTACACGAATTTAGATTTTGCAATCAAAACTATAAAATCAGATAATTTTCATTCAGTAATTGCGGCAAACGTAGGTAAACAGCCATTGCAAGAATTTTCTTCTAAATATGGAAATATCTATTTGAGAAAATAAATAGTAGATAAATTATAACATTTTTTGAAAGCACAATTGAGGATTCTCAGTTGTGTTTTTCTTTTAGAAAAGATTATTTTTGATAAAAATTAAGCCTTGAATCATTTATTTAAAGTTGCGCTAAATTGGATAAAGAAAGAATCGAAAATGGATTCTTCAACCAGAATTTATACAAAAAGTCATCACATTTCGATTGAAAGAAAACCTGATTTAGAGGTTTCTGCTGCGAAAGCTTTCAAAGGTGATCCAAATTTATACAATCCAGAAGATTTACTTTTGAGTAGTTTGACTTCTTGTCACATGATGTCGTATTTATATTGTTGTATACAACATAAAATTGATGTAATTTCTTACGAAGATCATTCAGAAGCTACACTGCAAGTGAATCCTGATGGAAGCGGAAAGATTATAAAAGTAGATTTATTTCCTAAAATTGTAATTGCAGATTCATCACAAATTGAGTTGGCACTTTCGCTACACAAAAAGGCAAACGAATTGTGCTTTATTGCGAATTCGTGCAATTTTCTTGTATATCATCACGCAAAATGTAGCGCAAAATAAAACGAGCTAAACTCGGTTTTAATAATTTATTATATTTCTAAAAATATCTGAAAAATTATTAATAAAATAATTTTCCTCATAAGACGTAATAAATTCTGGAGATTTAGTTAATGTTGTATTATTTAACTCAAAATTTCTTTGCTGAGAAAATAATAACTCTCTATTTTTTAAATTAAGAACCTGTAAAGCAATGTTATATCTACTTTTACCTTCTTCAGGTAATTTCGCTTTATTAAGACTTAGATAATGAGCTACTTGAATATACGGTTCTACTTTTAACTCTACAATAAATGCATAATCATAGTAAGTATCATGATTTATAAAATTCATAAATTCATCCGACTTATAGTATTTATCGTAAAACTCTAATGAATTAACAATCGTATTTTCATCATTGAATAATCCTTTTACAGATTGGTCAATTTTTTCATGAAGTTTATCTGACCCCTCAGGAAAATCATTTTTTATAATGACATAATTTTTTCGTTCCTCTAAATTAAGCTGAACAGTATTATTTTCATTTAAAGAAACATTTTTTTCGAGACGATTTACATTATACGAATTACACGAAGTAAAAATAATTATTAAAAGTAAAAAGCTATATTTCATAAACATAAATATAGCTTTTTTTATTATTATTTCAATTTCTCTTTCAAGAATTGAGCAGTATACGATTCTTTTACTTTGATAATCTCTTCTGGCGTACCTTCGGCAACCAAATAACCGCCTTTCTTCCCTCCTTCTGGACCAAGATCTATCACCCAATCTGCTACTTTGATAATATCCATATTATGTTCGATCACAAAAACCGAATGTCCCAAATCAATCAAAGCACGTAATGCTTTAATCAATTTCTGAATATCGTGGAAATGCAGACCAGTAGAAGGCTCATCGAAAATAAACAAGGTTTTGTTAGTCGTTTCTCCTTTCGTCAAAAAGAAAGCTAACTTCACACGCTGCGCCTCTCCACCAGAAAGTGTATTCGACGATTGCCCAAGTTTTACATAACCCAAACCAACATCTTGCAATGGTTTTAGTTTTTCGACAATTTTATTTTGTTGATGAGTTGTAAAAAAGTCAATTGCTTCATCAATTGTTAGATTTAAAATATCTGAAATAGATTTTCCTTCGAACTTAACTTCTAAGATTTCTTTCTTGAAACGTTCTCCATGACAATCTTCACAAACCAGCTCAACATCAGCCATAAACTGCATTTCGATGGTAATCGTTCCTTCTCCTTTACATGTATCACAACGTCCTCCATCTACGTTAAACGAAAAATGTTTTGGTTGAAATCCCATCACTTTACTCGCTTTTTGATTAGCAAATAAATTTCGTATATCATCGTAGGCTTTTACGTAAGTCACAGGATTAGAACGCGAAGATTTTCCAATTGGATTTTGATCGATTAACTCAACACCTTCTAATTGTTTCAAATCACCAACTAACTCATCAAAATCACCGATTTTATTTCCAAAAATCTCGAAATGACGCTGAACGGCTGGTGCTAAAATATCTTTCATCAACGTCGATTTTCCTGAACCCGAAACTCCTGTAATCACAGTTAATTCGTTCAAAGGAAATTTAACATCAATATTTTTTAGATTATTTTCTCTTGCTCCAATAATTTTTAGATAATTAGGAGATTTTAGACGTTTTTTAGGAACTTCAATTTCTAATTTTCCGTTCAAATATTTAGATGTTAATGTATCACCTTTTAATAATTCATCATAGGTTCCTTCAAAAACTACTTCACCTCCATTTGTTCCTGCTTCAGGACCAATATCGATGATATAATCGGCAGCTTTCATAATATCTTCATCATGTTCTACCACAATCACTGTATTGCCTAAATCGCGTAAACGATGTAAAATCGTAATAAATTTCGCTGTATCACGCGAATGTAAACCAATCGAAGGCTCGTCTAACACATACATCGAACCAACCAAACTACTTCCCAAAGAAGTTGCTAAATTGATACGTTGTGATTCTCCACCAGACAACGTATTCGAAGCACGATTTAGCGTTAAATATTCTAAACCAACATCTAACAAAAACGTTAAACGCGACTTAATTTCGTATATAATTCGACCCGCTATTTGCTGGTCATATTCATTAAATGTAATACTTGTGAAGAAATCATTCAACTCATTCAAAGGTAAATCAACCAAATCATTAATTGATTTATCTGCAATTTTCACGTAATTTGTTTCTTTACGCAAACGCTTTCCTTTACAAGTCGGACAAGTTGTTTTACCACGATAACGCGACAACATTACACGATATTGAATTTTGTATGTATTCTCCTCAACCATTTTGAAGAAACCATCCAATCCTTCCCAATCATTATCTCCGTGCCACAAATAATCTTTTTGCTCTTCGGATAACTCAAAATAAGGTTTATGAATTGGAAAATCTACTTTTTGAGAAAGTTTGATAAAATGATTTTTCCACTCACCCATTTTCTCACCTTTCCAAGCTACAACTGCATCTTCGTAGATTGACAACGATTTATTTGGAACGACAAGATTTTCCTCAACTCCGATTACTTTCCCATAACCTTCGCAAGTTGGACAAGCCCCATAAGGATTATTGAAACTAAAGAAATGAATCGTTGGTTCATTGAAAATCAGACCATCTGATTCGAATTTATTAGAAAAATATTTTACCGAATTATCTTCTGCATTTACAATCGCTATTTCTCCTTTTCCTTCGAAAAAAGCTGTCTCGATAGAATCTGCCAAACGATGATAAAAAGATTCTTCATCTTCTGTTGGCAAAGCGATACGATCAATGACAAGATGAACATCATTTTCGGGTTGAGGTTCGAAATTAAATGAAATTAAATCTTCAATTTTCACTTGATTTCCATCGACACTCAAACGTGTAAACCCCTGTTGTTGAAGAATATTCAAATGCTCTGCAAACGAACGTTCCTCTGGCACAACCAATTTTATTTGAAGAATAAATTTAGTTTCAGCCCCAAAAGTTTGTAAATAATCAATCGCATCCGTTACCGAATCTTTTTGAACTAATTCTCCTGTAATCGGCGAATATGTTTTTCCAATTCGTGCGTACAACAACTTTAGATAATCATAAACTTCTGTTGTTGTCCCAACTGTAGAACGTGGATTTGTTGAATTTACTTTTTGCTGAATCGCTATTGCTGGTGCTATTCCTTTGATATAATCAACTTGCGGTTTATCTAATTTTCCTAAAAACTGACGTGCATAAGACGACAAACTTTCGACATAACGACGCTGACCTTCCGCATACAGCGTATCAAAAGCCAAAGTAGATTTGCCAGAACCAGACATCCCAGTAATCACGACCAATTTATTTTTTGGAATCGCTAAATCAATGTTTTTTAAGTTGTGCAATTTTGCACCTTTAATCAGAATAAATTCTTTCGGATCAAGTTGATTGATATCTTTTTTCATCGTGGCGCAAAGTTAAGTTATTTTAGAAAGTTAAACTTAATTACCACAGAAATTAGTCATATAAAATATAACGAATAAAAAAGAATAGATTTAGTTAAAATATAAAAGCGCATCAACATGTTGACGCGCTTTTTTCAATAAAAAAATAAAAATTTATTCCTGAAATAATAAATAATTTTCTTCGTTTAACTCTTGGTATCCAACATCGTACACATAAAAAATCGTGCCGTTTTTTGATTCATCTACATTTGTAATGTACTTAAAATCAAAGTTTCTCAAACTCAATTCGGTTTTATTTACCGAACGAATTCCTTCATCTAATAAAGTTTTCAATATACGATTATTCTTTCTTAATCTGTTATTAATATTACGAACAATTTCAACTTTATCTCGATTAAGATTATTATTATAAGAATTACGACAAAAATCATTGCAGAACTTTTTGTCTTTTCGACCAAATAGTGTTTGGTTGCACTGTAGGCATGTATTCATAAGTTAGTTTTAAGGTATGTAAGTACAAATATAAAAAAAAGTTATTGAATTTACAAATAGTTAACGTTATACAGTTACTGTGTTTAAGTAAAGTCATAAATATTTAATAAATGTTTATAATCTTATTTATTATTTTTGTTTAAATTTTATTGATTTTGAAAATTTTAAACAAATTACCCGACCCTTTTATTCTATTTTTATTTCTAGCCATTGTTGTTGCCTATTTTTTCCCTGATATTAGTTTGTGGTCTTACAAAGATTTTAATCTGAACACAGTAATTGATATTGGCGTTATTCTAGTATTCTTTTTTTATGGGTTAAAACTTAATTGGAAAGAAGTTTTCAAGGATTTAGCAAATTGGAAAATGCATGTCTTGATTCAATCTATTACATTTATCTTTTTCCCATTATTAGTCTTGTGTTTTTATCCGTTGGTAAAAAGTTACCCAGTTTATTTTACACTTTATGTCGCAATATTTTATTTAGCCGCGTTACCAAGTACCGTTTCTTCGTCAGTTGTAATGGTTTCGATTGCAAAAGGAAACATACCAAGTGCTATTTTTAATGCAAGTATTTCTGGATTAATAGGTATTGTTGTTACACCACTTTGGATGAGTTTGTTTTTATCAAAAAATAATGGTGAATTTGATTTATTAGCTACTTTTTTGGATTTGGTTCTTAAAATTATTTTACCTGTTTTTGTTGGCGCACTTTTACAACCTTATTTAGGATTCTTTTATAATAAATATAAAAAGCAATTCGGGAATTTAGATAAACTTACCATTGTACTTATTGTTTACAACAGTTTTAGTCATACTTTTTTAGATGGATTATTTACAAAATTAGGCGTTCTTCCGTTGTTGGCTGTTTTCATAATTGTAGTTGCGTTGTTCTTTTTCTTTTTTAATCTTTCAAAATGGATTGCTAAGAAAATGAATTTTAATCGAGAAGATGATATCACCATTCAATTTTGTTCGACAAAAAAATCATTGGTTCATGGCTCGGTAATTGCAGCAGTTATTTTCACGGGAGATATCGGTATTTATTTGATTCCGATTATGCTTTACCACACTTTTCAGTTAATTTATATCAGTTATATCGCCAATCAATATGCTAAAGAAGTTGAATAAAACTTATCGAAGTATCCTTATCTTTCTATTTCAAATTATTTTATTTTCGGTACTATTTTCAATAGAAAGCGTTGAAGATTTTATCGTGAATCATCTTACATTTCCAATTTCAGGATTTATTGCAAAAATCACGAATTCAGTTCATTTTCCTGTTGGAGAATTATTTTATTTAATCATTGGAATAATCGGCTTTGTACTGATTTTTAAATTGATTCGAAGTTTTTTTAAATCAAAAGAAAAAGTTTCGCATTCAATTTATTACATTATGATTTTTGTAAATTGTATTTACTTTATTTACACGTTTGCTTGGGGCGTGATGTACAAAAAAGAAACATTAACAATTGACAAAGAAAAAATCGTTATTCAACCTAAAATTCTGAAAGAAATCTATTGCTACGAACTTGATAAAGCAATATCAGCAAGAAATTTAATCGAACACAATGATTCGACAACCACTATAAAATTCAAATCAGATTTAGAAGAATATAACCAAGAGTTTTTTGCTTTACAATCTCAAGTAAAAAATGTAAAATGGTTGAAAAATTATCGATTATTAAGTGATACACATTACAAATTATCTTGGATTTCGGAAATGCAAAATTATATGGGAATTTTGGGATACTATAATCCTTTTACGGTAGAAGCAAATCTGAATCGATACAATACAAATTTAAAACAACCTGCTACACTTTTTCACGAATATGGGCATCAAATGGGATTTGCATCAGAAAGTGAAGCTAATTTTTTGGCTTATTATTTAGGCACAAAATCTAAAAATCCTGAAATTAATTATTCAGTTTATTACAAAAGTATTTACACACTTTTAGGCGCTATTTACAAATCTGATCCGTATTTTGTAAAAATGGAATTGGATAATATGCATTCTAAAATAAAGCAAGACAGAAAAGCCGAATTAAAACATTATTTGAAATATGAAGGCGCTACGAGCGATACTTTTTCTGAATTAAATAATCAGTTTTTGAAGGCAAATAACCAAGAAGGAACGATAAGTTATAGCAAATATGTCGAATTGATTTACTTGTTATATCAAACAAAAAAAGCAACGAATTAATCGTTGCTTTTCTATTATTGTTAAAGTTCTAATTATTTAAAATTAATTTTTCCGCCAGCTAATTTTTTCTGATTACGCTGCGTAGGATTACCATAAATATCAATCACTCCACCTGCTCTAGTTTTTGCATCTACAGATTTCTCTGCTCTCGCTTCTATTACTCCTCCAGCATTTGTTGTTAAACTTGCTGTATCAGAATTTAATGTTTTCGAATAATATTTTCCTCCAGAATTTGCAATTACAGTCTGAAATTCAGTATCACCAGTTAAAATTACTTCTGCACCAGAATTTATTTTGACTTCTAATTTTGAGGTTTCGATTGGTAATTTGATAGATGAACCTTCGTTAGATGTCAAATACAATGCTTGTGATTTTACGACATCATCAGAATAAATACGAGAACCTTGACTTGCCTGAATTTCGTATAACGATTTGTAATAAACCTTAACCGTTGCTTCTCCTCCTTGCATCAATTTGGTTCCTGTCATTTTCAATTTCAGTTCACCTTTGTTATTTTCAACTTGAACATCGCTCGCATTAACTCCATCTATTTTTACTAAGTTTTCGTTCGAAGAAATTAACTCAACCGGAATTTTATCATAAACTTTTAAGATATTAAAATCTCCAACATTTATCTCTTCTTGCGCAAACGCAAAAGTTGAACAAAATATAGCGGCTGCTGACAATACGATATTTTTCATAAAAAAAGTTTTCTAATTTGATTTGAAATTACACAAAATTTAAACCAAAAAAGAAAACTTAAGTTATTTTTAAGATATATTGTAAGAATTATTTCGCTCCTTCAGCTGTTAATTCTGCAATACGTACAATAATTTCTGTCGCTTTTTCCATAGATTCTACTGGAACATATTCGTAAGGTCCGTGGAAATTGTGACCTCCAGCAAAGATATTAGGACAAGGTAATCCCATAAAAGATAAACGAGCTCCGTCTGTACCACCACGAATTGGTTTGATATTTGGCGTAACTCCACAATCTTTCAAAGCTTGTTCTGCGATTTCAACTGATTGAAATTTCTCTTTTACTTTCTCAATCATATTAAAATATTGATCAGAAACTTCTGCTGTAATTACTTCATGATCAAAACGCTCTTGAATATCAGCAGCAATTTGTAAAAATAAAGCTTTACGCGCTTCATATTGCTCCATATCGTGATCACGGATAATGTACACCATTTTTGCTTCAGATACATTTCCTGTAATTTTAGCTAAATGGAAAAATCCTTCGCGACCATCAGTTAATTCAGGAACTTCGTCGTTTGGTAATTGTGCAGCAAACTCCATTGCAATATTAGATGCATTAATCATCTTATCTTTCGCATAACCTGGGTGAACAGATTTACCTTTGATTGTAACAATACCAGATGCAGCATTAAAGTTTTCGTACTCTAATTCTCCAATTTCAGAACCATCCATTGTATACCCCCATTCAGCTCCAAATTTCTCTACATTAAAAAAATCTGCTCCACGACCAACTTCTTCGTCAGGTGTAAATCCAATAGCGATACGTCCATGTTTAATTTCTGGATGAGCAATCAAATATTCTGCAGCTGTTACAATTTCAGCAACACCAGCTTTATCATCAGCACCTAATAATGTTGTACCATCAGTTGTAATGATTGTTTGACCTTTATATTGAGATAATTCAGGGAATTCGTTTGGTGATAAAATCATTGATTCGTTCAATTTGATATCTCCACCATCGTAATTTTCCCAAATTTGAGGTTGTACATTTTCTCCAGAAAAATCTGGCGATGTATCCATATGAGAAACAAAACCAATAGTAGGCACTTCGTGATCAACTGTAGAAGGAACATATCCAAAAACATACCCGTTTTCATCTATTGAAACATCTTCTAAACCGATTTGTTTTAACTCTTCAACCAAATAATTTGCTAAATCCCATTGACGGTCTGTACTTGGAAATTTATCTAAAAAAGCTTCACTTTCAGTGTAAGTTTTAACATATTTCAAAAAGCGTGTTACCAACTTTTCTCTCCATTCTGTTTGCATTGCGTTTTAATTTTTGTCAAAATTACTAAATTATCTACCTTTAAGGCGCAAATAAACCAAAAAAATGAGTGAGCTAACTTTTAAAATTATTGAATGTCCACGTGATGCGATGCAAGGACGCAAAGATTTTATACCAACTGACAAGAAAATTGATTACTTAAATCGTTTATTGACTGTTGGTTTTGAAGCGATAGATTGTGGAAGTTTTGTTTCGCCAAAAGCGATTCCACAGATGGCGGATACGAAAGAAGTTTTAGATAATATTGATAAAACCAATTCAAAATCGAAATTGTCTGTTGTTGTTGCCAATAAAAGTGGCGCAATAAAAGCTGCTGAACACGAAAAAGTTGATATTATTGGATTTCCTTTTTCTATTTCAGAGAATTTTCAGCAATTCAACACGAATAAAAGTCGTGAAGAAGCATTTGAAATGGTGAAAGAAATCAACCAAATTGCAAATGATAATGGTAAACATATGTTAATTTATTTATCGATGGCGTTTGGAAATCCTTATGGAGAAACTTGGAATGAAGAAATCGTAAAAGAATGGTCGAAAAAAATGGCTGATATCGGAATTTCTTCAATCAATTTATCAGATACAATTGGCGTTGCAGACGAAAAAACAATTGTTGATTTGTTTCAAAATTTGATTCCTCATTATCCAGAAATTGAATTTGGTGCACATTTTCATACCGTTTATACCGAATGGCATTCTAAAGTACAAGCCGCTTATGATAATGGTTGTCGTCGTTTTGATGGTGCTATAAAAGGTTTGGGCGGTTGTCCAATGTCAAAAAGTGATATGGTCGGAAATATGCCAACCGAAAAGTTAATTAGTTTCGCAAATGAGCACAAAGAAAAACATGGTTTGAATCTTTTTGATTTCGAATCTGCTTGGAATGTTTCTTTGCGTACATTTGGCTTAGTTTAATCTTAACAATAAACTAAAAAATCAATTCTTTTGTTAAAGGAAATTAAAATATGTTGGACTTTAACAAAAAAAGTTAAATTTGCTCATCGGTAAGTTTTTTTATCGAGCTTAGAATATTAAAATGAAATTAAAGTATATGAAATTTAAATCGAGTATGATGTTGCTAATTGCAGCATTATTTACGGTAAATACTTTTGCACAAACAGCAAAACCAACACCAAAACGTCTTGCTAAAGTAGATGGTATAGCTGCTGTTGTCGGAGATCAGATTGTTTTAGAGTCTGATGTAGATCGAGATTATTTAATGTCAAAACAACAAGGGATGCAAGTCGAAGACAAATGTGATTTCCTAAACGACATTATGTTAGACAAAATGTTGGTTGATCGTGCAAAACAAGATACTTTAATCAAAGTGACACAAGATGAGGTAACTCGTCAATTAAATAGCCAAATCGAAGGTTGGATTGCTCAAGCTGGAGGAGAAAAACAAATTTTAGACTATTTCGGATTCCGTACAATGGCGGAAATGAAAAACGAAACTAAATATATCGTTGAAGATAATATTTATGCGCGTAACAAAAGAGAAATGGTTGTAAAAGGTGCTGATGCAACACCAGAAGAAGTTCGTATGTTTTTCGAAAAACACCAAGGTGAATTACCAGACGTGAAAGACGAAGTTTCGATTAGCCATATTGTAACTTATCCTGAAGTTTCACAAGAAAATCAACAAAAGATTATCGATCAATTAAAAGAAATCAAAAAAGAAATTGAAGAAGGTGCCTCTTTTGCAACGAAAGCAATTTTATATTCAGAAGATCCAGGTTCCGCAAGTAACGGAGGTGAATACAAAAAAGTTTCTCGTGGTAAAATGGTAAAAGAGTTTGATGCGGTTGCGTTTAACTTACAAGAAGGTGAAATTTCTGATCCATTCAAAACTGATTTTGGATATCATATTATTAAGTTAGAAAAACGTCGTGGACAAGAATTAGATTTGCGTCATATCTTGATTACGTTGAAACCAACGGAAGAAGAAATAAAAAAGGCTTATAATAAATTAGATTCGATTCGAGTTTTAATTAACGACGGAAAAATGACATTTAAAGATGCTGCATTAAGATTTTCTGATGATAAATACACAAAATTTAACTCAGGAAATATCATGAACCAAAATTCTGGTGACGATCGTTTCGAGAAAATGGCTTTACCTCTACCAATGTTTACAGCGATTGCAACATTGAATGAAGGAGATATTTCTCAAGTTTTCGAAGATGATTTTGATAACAGAAAAGCTTTAAGAATCTTAAAAATCAATAAATTTTATCCAGAGCATAAAATCAATTACCAAGATGATTACTATAGAATTCAAAAATTTGCAGTTCAAGATAAAGAACGTACATTGTTGATGGATTGGGTAAAACGTCAAGTTGGTGATGCTTACATTAAAATTGGAAAAGAATACCAAAGTTGTAATTTCCCGATCGATTGGGAAAAGAAAAACCAAAAATAATAGAACAAAAAACCTCGAGAATTTCTCGAGGTTTTTTTATGTCTAAAAATAAATAATCTTATTTCGCAATCGGAACTTGAGAAGGCCAAATTAATTTACTTGGATCAAACCCTACTTTCTTTGCCGAATCAGAAAATCTGTCTTTTACCTTATCCGAAATCTCTTTCTTACGTGATAGAATCCATAACTTTTTATAATCTTCACTTGCAACTAATACATTATTGTAATCTTTATCAAAATCGATAACATATAATTTCTTTGCAAAAATTGGTAAAAACGTAGTCGAGAACAACCCAACATTTTCGATGTCTTGCGTTGCAATTCCTTCAATCTTTTCCCACCCTTTTTTCTTTGCATTATATCCTCGCACAATTACTTCTAACTGTCCATTTTCTTCGTTCAAATTAAAACGATGCGTCACATTTGTTTGTCCTTTTTGCGCTTTATTTTCTAAACGTGCAATTTCGTACCAACGTCCTAAAAATCCACCTAAATCAAAATTTTGAGCAGGTTTGTATTTTACATTTTTCTTATTGTGATTAACGATATATGCTGTTGTCCCTAACGCCAATGCTGCAAGGGCTAATTTCTTAAAATTCATTTTACTAAAACTTAGGTTGCAAATGTATCAATAATATTAAAGTTGAAAAAATATGATTTTACATTTTGAATTAATTAAAGTTTTATTTAATTTTATTAAAACTAATTTTAATATTATTTAATCAAATGAAAAAACTTCCTGTTATATGCCCCAGCTGTGCCGAAGAATTAGCGGTCGAAAAATTAATTTGCAACCATTGCGAAACACAAGTTGTAGGAAACTATGAACTTCCTTTATTTCTGAAACTTACAAATGAAGAACAAGCATTTATTATGCAATTCTTTGTCAACTCAGGAAGTTTAAAAGACATGGCAAAAGAATTTGAAGTCAGCTATCCAACCATGCGAAATAAAGTAGATGATTTGATTAATAAAATAAAAACAATGTCTGATGAATAAAGAATTTTCAGCATCGATGTCGCTTTTTTTCAAGGTTACAACTACAATTTTAATCATATTAATAATCTTAATTGGAGGAATATTGTTTAAAGAAACAGAAGTATATGTTGCGGTGATTTATGCAATCATTATTTATCCATTGTTTGCGTATTATTATTTAATCTCATTAAATAAAATTAAAGTTGATTTGAATAATATTTATTTTATTTCAAAAATTAAAACGAATATTATTCCGATAAATGAAGTAAAAATTATTACAAGAAAATCTCAAAATAATTTGATTATTATAGGTGCACGAGGCATTTATGGATTGATGGGAATTTCTATGGATAATTATCGATGCAATATAAAAAATCGTACAAAACTTATTGCGATAGAATTAGAAAATGTAAAATATTTGGTGAGCTGCGACGAGCCTGATGAATTTGTTAACACAATAAATACACTAAAAAATGATAAAGAAACTCCTTAATCCATTTGCATATTTCGATGAAAAAATCTTGTTCATTATTGGGCTATTTTCCCATTTCTTTTTCACATACATCGCTAAAATAACGGAATCTTTTTTCCCTGATTTTTTAAGCATCAAGAAAAATGGAATTTCTTATTCTTATCTCGATTTGTTGTATCAAAACACAAGAAATTTAGCAATTGCAATCCTCCTATTTTACATTTTAGGAAAAATCATCAATAACAGAACACGAATTATAGACATTGTAAACGTCGTTCTAATCTCAAGAATCGCTTATTACATTGTATTCATCACCGATTTTATTCCAATTGTAAACAAAAGTATGGACAAGGTTTTGAAAGGAATTACAGCAAATAATCTCGAAGTTTTGCACGAAGCTTCTACAATGATTGTCATTGTAATTGTAGCTTTTATCGCAATATTTTTCTTGTGTATGATGTTCTATTATTTATACATCGGTTTCAAAACGGTTACAAACATGAAAAGCATCAAACAAGTTCTTGCTTTCATTGCTGTCTTATTATTCATCATTATTTCAACCTCAATATTATCATTATTAATACCACAAAAAATATGAAAAAAGTTTTATTTGTTTTTATAATTATTTGTTCTACAGTTTTTGGTCAATCAACAAATAATTTCACAGAATCAGATATTCAACTTAACGAAAATCAAATTAAATTATTTGGAACATTATGTTTACCTCAAAACGTAAAATCTAAAACAACAATTGTTTTATTAATTTCTGGCTCTGGACCAACGGATAGAAATGGAAATAATAATATGATGATTAATAACTCTTTGAAATATTTAGCTCATAGTTTAGCTGAAAAAGGAATTGCATCTATTCGCTATGACAAAAGAGGAATTGGAGAAAGTTCTATTGCTAATTTGGACGAATCTAAACTTACATTTGATGATTACGTTGAAGACGCAAGTAATTGGGTAACTTTCTTAAAAAAAGATAAAAGATTTAGTTCTATTTCAATAGCTGGACATAGCGAAGGTTCATTAATTGGAATGCTTGCTTCAACAAAAAATGTCGACAAATTCATCTCAGTTTCTGGTCCTGGAGAACCTATCGACCAAATACTTAAGAAACAATTAACTCAACTTCCTGAAAAATTAAAAACTGAATCGTATGCTATTATAGATTCTTTGAAAAATGGAAATACTGTAAATAATATTAATCCTAATTTATCAGCATTATTTCGTAAAAGTGTACAACCTTATTTAATTTCTTGGATTAAATATAATCCTGTAAATGAAATCAATAAATTAACTATTCCTTTTTTAGTGATTCAAGGTGATATGGATATACAAGTTGATACGGACAATGCTAAAAACCTTTCTCCTAAATCTGCTGTTATTATCAAAGGGATGAATCACGTTTTAAAAAACGTTACTTCAAAAGATGATTTATCTTCTTACAATAACCCAAAACTTCCAATAAATACAGAATTAGTCGAAGTCATTTCTAATTTTATCTTCAAAAAATAATCATAAAAGACAAAGCAAATTGCTTTGTCTTTTATAGTTAGTGACTAACAAGCAGTTCCTCCTTCAAAGTTTATAGTTGTAGTTTCTTTATCCGATTTTCGAGTGATTGTCATTGTTCCATTAGCTAAAGCTGAATCAGATTCAATATTTTGTTCTCCAATTTTTGCATGAATTTCGATTATATAATCATCATTTTCTAAACGCAACGTATATCCATTGTCATTTTCAGTAGATTTGGTATCATCATTTTTAGAAGAAAAAACTTCTCTTTTTCCATTAATCGAAATATAATTTACCCAAGTTAACTCGTCTTTAGAGCTTGTTTGTAAATAGATTTCGTCTTTCATTTTACTTCCTTTTTTATAATATTCAGTCACACAACCTACTCCATAATCTGATTCGGAAACCGAAAGTTTATCAACTACAATTTCTTTATTTGAAGGAGTTTTAAGATTAGTTTTGAGCTCTTTTTTCTCGCAAGAGTTCAACATTAGAATTGCAAAAGTTAAAACGAAACATTTTATTAGTTTATACATAATTAGTTTATTAAAAATTATCTCTTTGATTGTTATTTCTTGATCTACATCAATTTAAAAAATCAATTGTATTTCTAAATTTACAATTCTTATTTGTGATTCGTAACAAAAGAGTTTAAAGATTATACAGATTTTTCATAGTATAAGGTTGGTTAGTTTTTTTAACAAAGAGCAGAAGAAATTTTGCTCTTTGTTTTGTATAGTACTAATAATAACAAAAATCCGAGTTGTTGGCTCGGATTTTTGTTATTTATTCTCTAAAACAGTTTCATTCTCTGCTTCAACTTTCTTCTCATATTTTTTTCGGATATACTCTGCTGCCAACGTCACAGCAATCCCTCCAATTATTCCATAAATAGACCTTTTTCCTAGAAATTTAGCAACAGTGACGCCTGTTGTAGCTGCAGTTGTTAAAAGACCTATTTTAGTTCCTTTCTCGGTGTGATTTTTTGTTAATGCTTCTAAAATTTTCATAGCTTTTTATGTTTAGTTTTAGAAATACTAACAATTATCAAACCAATTTTATTTAATAAAATCTACTACTAATTCTTTTGGACGACCTACTACTCCACTTTTTTCATCAGTTACAATCGGGCGTTGAATCAATTTTGGATATTCGACCAAAGCATTCAAAACTTCATCATCAGAAAGTTCTTTTCCTTTGAAATTTGCTTTCCAATCTTCCTCATTTGTACGCACAATATCAATCGGTTTTAAATTTAGTTTAGTCAAAATTTCCTTCAATTCATTTTTCGTTAAAGGTTCTTTCAAATATTCTCTTACTACAAAATCTTTTCCAGATTCTTCTAAAACTTTCATCGCATCTCTGCTTTTCCCACAGCGGGAATTATGTAATATTGTGTACATTTTAATTATCTTTTTTAAAAAAATAAAGTTAATAAAATAAGATTTACAAGTAAGTATCATTAGAAAAAAACAGATAAAAGCTATCAATAAAGTTTTCTAATCATTAAAATCTTTATCTTCTATTCTTAATACTTGTGGATAATTTCCTGCTCCTTTTATTGGTTCGAGAATATAACTTGCTCTTTGAGATTTTGTAGAGGAAACAGTTCTGTAAAAATCAATAGGTTGAAAGAAGTTCTTCGCAAGATAAAATCTTTTTGTAACAATTCCTTTTTCAAGAATTCGATAATCATTATTTTGATAATGATTCATATTTGTAGTTCCTTGACTTATTAATAACGGAAAAATAGTTGTATTCTCTGTATTAATCGTAATATCACAAGGATAGAGTCTTATAAATGAATGATTGTAGGTAAAAGATTTTCCAATATTATTAATCACTACATCACGAACATCTCCAAAATAATCTTGTGTTAAAATTGGAGCTCCAGTAATACTTAATCTATATTCTCTACCTGCACCTGTTGTATAAAACGTTTTCTCGTACTTTCCTTCAGAATTTGTAAATACAGAATCAACAATTTTCACAAATTCACCCATTCCCATTACGCCTCCTTTTTTATATTCATTCACGAGAATTCTAACATTTACAAAAGGTTTATTTTCTTCGTCTGTTATTTCTCCACTTATTTTAGTCGCTATTCCAGCTTTCAAATTGTATTTATTATCATCATCTTCACATGAGAAACAAATAATAAATAAGGTAAGTAAAAGTAATTTTTTCATCAGAATGTATATGTTTTAAATATGTAATAAAAATAATAGAAAAATATCAAAAACAACATTGGACAAATGTTACAAATAGTTTAATTTTCTATTATTCCTCTGAGTTCATCGAAGTATAATTACTTGTTTTACAAAATATTATATTTAGGTAAAACATTATAAGACACTATTTTTATCAAACATTTTTGACTGTTCTCTTTTAAAAGTTAAAACTAATTTGTTTCAAGAAACTAAACAAAATCTATTTCATTCAACAACAACTAATATACACAAATTAAAATACTCGCAACAACCTATAAAAAAAGCTCTTATCAAAGAGCTTTTTGAGTTATTTTTCTTTTAAATAGTTATTTAACAATTTGAAAAAAATTATAATAGCAGTTTTATTAATAATTATCAGCTAGAAAATAAATCTTAGACTTATTCTTTATACATTCTTCACAAAACTTCATCAAATATTCATATTCTTTCCTTACTAAGTTTAATTCTTCATTTTTTTTATCAATCGTAGTTAAATGATTTAAAAACTCATGTATATTTTCAATTAAAACTTCAGAATATACTGCCCATTCCTCATTTTCTCCTACATAATCCCTATCAAAGTATTTATATAGTAAACTATTTGTATTTAAACTTCTAAATTTTTCCCAATGATAATCCACAATATTATTAAACTGATTTGTTGACATTATTATTTTACGCAAGGTTTTATTATTACTATCTTTTTCAGTAAAAATAACTTTACCCAATCCAAATGCAAAACTACGTTGCCAATCAGATAAAAAATTAATTCTATTATTCTCCATTATTAATAAATTTATTCTAGGACGAAACTATTTTAAAAAAAACTATTAACTCTATCATAATAAGTAATGGTGTACAGATTCTCAATTATAATTCATATTAATAATCGATTCTAAACAACATTTTTATATTTCTTTCGTCAATTTATCAAGTTCTTTTAATAATGTTGGGAATCTATATTCTCCAGACATTTTTGAAATGTTTTCCTTTGCTTCCTCAATATCAATTCCAATCGAAGTTATATAAAGTGGTTTCATACTTTTCCCTCTCAATAGTTCTACTTTATTTTCTTTGTTAGACGCAAAGTTTGTTTTTGCCACCCCAATAACGGGGATTTTTCTATTTAGACTTTCGTATAAATGCCCACCTAAACCATATGTATCAAAGTCATCTAAAAAAACGTATCCATCAATTACAATTGCTTTAATAAAATCTAAGTCGAAGTTTTTCAACATACTTAATATACAAGGCAATTCTCTTTTATAGAATTCTCCAGGAATGTATTCTTCTGATATTTCTAATTCTTGGGAATAATGTTTTGAATAATTAGAATCTTCCCAATTATTGAATGTAATTGCAATTGTTTTAGCCTTGTTATCGTAGTAATATGTATCAACAGCTACAAACATTTACGAAAGCCATTTTTTAAATTTTGAGAAAAGGTTTCTATTTTCATTGTTGTTAAATTTTTCATTTTTTTTATTTATTTCTTCAACTAACTGTTGATCAGAAACATTTTCATTGATGTGAACTCTTTTAGGTTCATCTGTTTTAGTATTTGTAATTTTTTCTAATAACTCTTTAGCTTTCTTATAAACTTTAATTTCATTCTCATTTCTGTCATCAACTTGTGTTATTTCTGGAAATAATTCACTACTTAATTTTACAGATTCAGATTCAAAATCGTTCATCACTCCTTGATAAATATTTTTTGACATCTGGATTTCATTAATTTGTTCATAACTAATTCCCATTTGTAGCATATCATTTCCAAATTCTGCTTTAGTAATTTGATTGAAAATAGCTTGAGAAACTCTTGTTTTTGCAGCAGCAATATTTGCTTTTGGTACTAAATAGTTCTCATCCATAGAATTGTAAAACTCCTGCATTGAATTTCTAAGACGTGCATCAATTTTGAAATTTGATATTTCCGAAAGATATACACCTTTACTCATTGCCGTATTGGACAATAAATGAATAAACTCACCTGTTTTATAACCTAAAAAAACCAAAACAGTAGAAAACATCATTGCTTCCATTTGTAAATCAGCTTCAACCAATGTTTTGAAAATCTCTACACCTTCAATAAATTCCTCTTGGTATTTATCAGATTCAAAATCAATATTTTCGTAGTCATCAATTAAATTATCTTTTAAAACATTAACAAATAATTCGTGAATTTTAAATCTCGATTCAGAATAATTTTGAATTATTTCTTCAGTTTTATTTTCTTTGATAAGTTTGATTATTTCAGTCATTTGTTATAAAATTATAATTACAGGTTTATAAATCTAATAGTTATGTAAACATTTTTCTTGTACAACGAAATTCGTGTATTTAACCTTTGATACATTTAACAAATTCACTCTCTCGTTTCGGATATCGGTTTTTGGTTTTTAGTTATTAATGAAATCTAGTTTGAGTTTAGCTATAGTCGTTATTTTATTCTTTCATAAATTCTTCCAAAGATCTATTTTGAGAGTCATAAATTAAAGTAAGATTTAGAGCAAATGCTGGTTGTGTTATATCTATACTCCAATTTTTATTTGTAATATTTAAACTTTTATTTAATTGGTCTATAAAATAAAACCAACCTAGAGTTTCTTCATTTACTTTATATACATTATTATCTGTAATAATTTCAACAACAATTAAATCTGTTGTTAGTAAATCTTTTTTATAAGCAATAATTGACTTAATTTTCTTCCATTGAATCAATTCTGGATTTTCCATTTTATCAATATAAAATCCGTCACCATAAAATTCAAAAACTCCTTCATCATTAAAAAAATCGTAAAAGTTTTGTTTATACAGTTCTTCTTTTTCATTATAGTTCATTAAAATTCTTGTAGTAGGAAAAATTATTTTTAAGATTCCAAGAATTAATCCTATAATTCCAAATATTAAAATTATCCAATTTAAAAATCTTGAATCTTTATTTATAAAATAAAATCCCAAAAAGCTAATGAATATTGAACCAAACAAGAGTTTATATGATTCTTTCACGATATTGTTTTTACGTTACAGCAAATATGACGAAACTTGGTTCTTCTAAAATATAATAAACCTTATGATTAACCAAAACTAAGTAACATCTTTTTCTTTTTAAATTTAATAAATTAAAATAACGATTGCCACTTTGCCTTTACTTGCCATTGCTCCAAACTTATATTAGTGGCTGGCTATTTTATTTACTTGATTTAATAATTCTGATAAATTATCGTATTTAAAATAATTATGAATAATATTTTTCTCATCTCGTTCATTTAGTTGTCACTAACATAATAGTCCACGAAATTGAATACAAAAATTTAATAAATAATCACAATCAAACCCTTTATTGTAAAACTACAACTCTATAAATTCCCCTCTAATTTCGCTTACGTTATTTCAGAACTTTTACCTCTCCATTTACATATTCATAATCCCAACTAGATTCTGAAATATTTAGAGTAGGTTTCCCTTCTTCGTCATATTCTCTTGTTTGCGTTTTACGGAAGTTATTTTTAGACAAAGATTTATAATACAAGTCTGTAAAAACACCTAAGTTTTGAAATGGGTTTTGCGATTGATCATAATTAGAGAAAGTGGTTACTTTGCGCTCTTTCTTCTTGTAGTTAATATATGGAGGGACACCTTCATCATAAAAATCATAGTCAGCATCTCTGTAAACCAAACTATCTAAATTTCCCTTTGCATTAAAGTGAAAATCTCTACGACTTCTTAAATCATTTGTGTAATAATGGTCGGTCACCAGAAAATCGATGTATTTTATCTGGTTGTTTTCATAAGTATAAACATATTTTTCTGTATAGTTTGGTCTTGCCTTGTAAGTTAAAGTAGCCTCAGAAATTTGTTGACCATTCAACGTATATACGTGTGTATCATTTGGATATTGATACCAATCTAATTTAGAAAACTTAGTTAGACTTGCAGTTTTATCTGTGTAGCTAATATTAGTTTCCAATGATTTAGAAAACTTGTAAACGTAGCTTGTATACGGATCTATAATATACCATTCACCAATTCGTTTGGTTACTTTATTGTTTTGATATTCAAATTTTATTGTATCATATCCATTTACAGTAGCTATAAAATAACCTTTTGGATAGGCAGTAAACGAATTATTTTCAACAGGTGTAATGATATCATCTTCATTATTGCACGACCATAATAAAATAAGTGGTAATAAGTAAAGGAATTTTTTCATCGTGTTATTTTTGTTCAGATTATTCAAGATAAATATTGAGTTTATTTCTTTCCCAAATATACCAAAAAAACATAATTAAACCCATTATTGTAAAAACTACAACTCTACAAGTTTCCTCCCACTTTCCTCCCACTTTCATCCGTGTTTTCTTCGACCGTTCTTCGACGAGAATGCCGTTTTTCCGAAGTTTCGTCGAACAATGGTCGAACGATGGTCGAACAAGCTAAAAATCGATCAAAAACACGAATCTTATCTACCTATGATGAATAGAGGTTTAGCGAGGATTTTATTTTGCTATAATACTATTATTGAATAAAAAGCAACCGGACAAAAGTGGACAAATGTGGACAGAACCGGACAAATGTGGACACAAAATTGGGTTTTTGTAAATGTTGTTGTTTCTGTTGCTAACTTTATGAATATTAATCATAAAAACTTGCAATTATGGCAGAAATTAAAAAAGGAATCCTTGGTGGATTCTCAGGAAAAGTGGGAACTGTAGTAGGGGTTAATTGGCGCGGTAAGGACATTATCCGCAGTTTACCAAAAAAATCGAAAAGGCGACCAACTGATTTGCAACTGATGCAACAGATCAAATTCAAGCAAGTGATTGGTTTCTTGCAACCAATTCGTCCTATTCTTAATCTGTATTTTGGGAATAGAGTTGGGCTAAAATCGCGCTACAACATTGCGACGTCTTATACGCTGAGCAATGCATTGGAAATGGTGAATGATTTGCCTGTTATTGTGTTGGAGCGTGTGTTGGTATCAAAAGGTGATCTGGTTGGCTTTTTGCAACCTACGATAGATACGGCTGGTGGGGATACTTTCCAAATGAATTGGGAAGATAATTCTGGGCAAGGTAATGCGCAACCTTCGGATCTTGTGAATGTTATTTGCTATTGTGAAGAACTAAATTCGTTTGAAGTATTTCAAAGTATTGAGACTCGTAATTCTATGATTATAGATATTGCTTTACCAACGTATTACAATGGCAAAAAAGTGAATTTTTGGGCATTTCTGAATAGTGAAACAAAGACGATGGCGAGTACCAGTATCTACCTTGGCGAGCATACAGTTGTGTAAGCTTAGTTGTGAAATGCAGTTCGTTGATTGGAGTAATTTTTCGGTACAATACTCTGATTAACGACGTAAAAGAGTGAAGAAAAATTGTATCGGAAATAGAATTTTATAGATGTTGTTCAAATTTATTTTAACCACATAGAAACATAGTTTTTGCAATGATGACTTGTAAAGATTAGTTGAAAATACAAATAGATAAGCAACTAATTTCAACAGAAAATCATTTGGTTCTATGTTTCTATGTGGTTATTTTTTTGGGAATATATCATAGAGACGGATAAATATTTACACTTTCTCTACTTAATATTTAATCCCGCATTTTGTCATTACTATGATAGGCAACGTTTTTATTTTATTAACCAACTTTTTAACTTATCGTAAAATTTTTTTTTTTGTTATCTCGTAAGTTTACCTTATTTTCTTCAGAAGTATTTTTGTTTAAATTAGAATCTAATGAGTTAATATTTTTCTCATAATTTTCATTTTGTGATGAATGTTTATGATTTATTAAATATAATTCTTCATAAGATTGAAAGTCAAACTCAATTTTTCCTTGAGACGGAAAATAAATTTTTGCATTGTATTCTTTCGTTGCAAAATCACATATTTCAACCGCCAAATCATTGACTTTTTTATAATAGTCTTTGATATTATTTGGAATAAATGTTACATATCCTATATATTTTTTCTCTAAAATATTATTTTCATTTTTAAAGTACCCATAGCAACACAATGTTGCTGAATCTCCATAACTACTAATATCATAATCCCATAAAAATTCAATAATTTTAGGAATTTCTCCAAAAGATAGAATTCGCTTTTCAAAAATCTCTACACTAATTAATATCCAATAATTGTTCATAAAATATAGCCTAACATTGTTTTTTCACGAAATCAAGTTTCGTATCATTATACTCAAATATAATTATTTTATTGATAGTTAAAAGCTTAGTATTTGAAATTATTAATAAAAAAACCGTTGTATATTTTGATAATTTTATCAATGAAAACCGTCAATTCGAGTGAAATTCTTTTAGAATTTTGTATCGAGAATAAGGTTTTAAAAGATAAAATTCTATTCTCGATACAATTTTTATTCATTTCATTTCTAAAAATCACTCGAATTGACGAATTTTTATTCAAGATGCGCAACGGATTAATAAAAATAGAAAATCTTCAAAACTTTCAATCATCAAACTAAATAGAATCAAGCTTCTCATTAATTTTCAGTATATTTAATTAAATTAAAGATTATGAAAAAGCTATTTTTATTCATCAGCGTTTCTCTCCTATTTTTTGCTTGTACAACCAATCAATCCACACAAAATTCAGTTCCGAATAAAGATGAGAATTCATTAAAATTCGAGCCGAATGAAGATGGAGATTATGATATTGTTGTATTTGATCCTCAATATGATATTTATTTAAAAACAACTGCATTACCCAAAGAATATTATTCGAAAGAATATTACGAACAAAAAAATCGCCAATATGTGATGATTTGGAATCAACGACATATGCAACCTATGACATATAATCCTGATTTGTATGCGGTGAGTATAGATTTGGATCCTTCTATTGACTATGGTTATGATTTTGAATACAAATTATTTAACTTTTTTCGATTTATTGAACATAAATATCGTGTCAGAATTAGATAATATCGTTTATTTTTGCAAGCTAATTTCAGAAAGATGAACGATTTTTCAATCAAAATATACAATCAAATCATTGAAGCAATTCCAGATTTCATAGGGCTTCACAAGAAAGATACCGAATTATTAGAATTTCATATCGAGAATGAATACAAATCGACTTTTGGAGATCTTTATATTCAGACTTCGGATGATGATAAGATTTGGATCAAATCTTCTTTTCCTTTTACAACTTACGAAGTAGATTCTGTGGAGGAACTTTTGTATATTTTAGAAGGTTTATTGTTCAACCAATTATTCTGGGTAATTAGTTATGATGAGGGCGATTGGGACGATACTTTTTTGATGCTGAAAGACCAAGAAATTAAAACGGAAGAAGGTTTTACTTATAAAATTCTTTCTTGGAACGGAAAAGATGATAAAGTGATTAATGCTTAACCTCCTATTTTTATACATTTGCAATTATGTTTAACAACGAATTACTAAAAGACATCCAAAAACGTACACAAGATTTGCACGAATATTTGGAAATCGAACAAAAAGAAATCGAAGTTCAAAATGAAGAAGAACATGCTGCTTCTCCTGAATTTTGGAATAACCCGAAAGAAGCCGAAGCTTTTATGAAAGTTTTGCGTGGTAAAAAGAAATGGATCGATGAATACCAAACTATTGCAAATGCAGTAAATGATGTCGAAGTTTTAGTAGAATTTAACCGAGAAGGTGAAGTAAGTGACGAAGAAGTAATGGAACAATATACTGTTGTTGCTAAGCTTTTAGAAGATATAGAATTCAAGAATATGCTTTCAGAAGAAGGAGATAATCTTGGTGCAATTCTTCAAATTACTGCTGGAGCTGGAGGTACAGAATCTTGTGACTGGGCTTCTATGTTGATGCGTATGTATTTGATGTGGGCCGAAAAACATGATTATAAAGTAAAAGAATTAAACTATCAAGCGGGTGATGTTGCAGGTGTAAAAACAGTGACATTAGAAGTGGATGGCGAATTTGCTTTTGGTTATCTAAAAGGAGAAAATGGTGTGCATCGTTTGGTGCGTATTTCCCCTTTTGATAGTAATGCAAAGCGTCACACAAGTTTCGTTTCGGTTTATGTTTCGCCAATTGTGGATGATACAATCGAGATTGAAATCAATCCTGCAGATATCGAATTGCAAACGTCTCGTTCTGGTGGAGCTGGAGGACAAAATGTAAATAAGGTAGAAACGAAAGTTCAATTAACACACAAACCTACAGGAATTGTAGTTGTTTGTCAGGTTGAACGTTCTCAGTTAGCCAATCGTGAGCGTGCAATGGAGATGTTAAAATCTGAATTGTACAAGATTGAGTTAGAGAAAAAAATGGCTGCACGTAATGAGATTGAAGCAAATAAGATGAAAATTGAATGGGGTTCTCAAATTCGTAATTATGTGATGCATCCATACAAATTGGTAAAAGACGTCAGAACAGGAACTGAAACAGGTAATGTGGATGCTGTAATGAACGGTGATATAGACGAATTCTTGAAATCGTTCCTAATGTTAATGGGACAAAAAGAAACGTCAAAATAGTTTTATCCTAAATTTCTTTCATGAAAATATTAATCGGAGGCGCTGGAGAAGTTGGTTTTCATTTGGCTAAATTGCTTTCTAATGAAATGAATGACATCGTCATCATGGACATGGACAAGGACAAATTGTTGATGATCGAAAACTCGTTAGATGTAATGGCTTATCGTGGTGATATAACTTCTTTCAAGGCTTTGCGCGAAGTTGGAATTGATGATACAGATATTTTTATATCGGTCACTCATCTTCAAAACACAAACCTTACTAGTGCTTCGATTGCGAAAGATTTAGGGGCAAAACGTACATTAGCTCGAATTTCGAATCCTGAATTTCTTTACAAAGAAAATCAATTTTGGGTGCAAGGAATGGGAATTGATGCATTAATTAGCCCTGAGAAATTAGCGGCTGATGAGATTTATTCACTTGTTCAACAATCTGCTTTCAATGCGATGCATCCCTTTGCAAATGGTCAACTTTTTATGGTTGGAACTGTTTTGGATGCGGATTGCAAGATTTTGGACAAGCAATACAAAGACATGTATTTGACGACAAAAGGTGGTGAAGACAATCTTTTGATGCCAATTGCAATTATCCGTAGCAACGAACGCGGCGAATATCAAACCATTATTCCTGAAGCTGATACTGAATTTAGAATAGACGATCACGTTTATTTTATTGTAAAAAAAGCTGGAATTTTAGAAGTTTATAAAATCCTAGGAAAAAAACAAGAGTATTTCAAAAATGTAATTGTTTTGGGAGGAGGAAGTATTGGTGTCAAAGTTGCCAAACTTTTAAAAGATAACAAGCACAACGTTAAGTTATTAGAAATCAATCGAAACAAAGCTTTTGATTTAGCTGATGATTTAAATAACATTTTGATTATCAATGGTGATGGTCGAGATGGAGAATTGTTATTGGAAGAAGGTATTTCTGATTCAGATGCTTTTATTGCTGTGACAGGAAGTTCGGAAACGAATATTATGTCGTGTCTTTTAGCAAAATCAAAAGGTGTTAAAAAAACAATTGCTTTGGTCGAAAATATCGACTATATTCATCTTAGTCAAGAAGTTGGAATTAACGCTTTTATCAATAAAAAACTCTTAACCGCAGATAGTATTTTCCGTTATATTCGACAAGGTTCTGTGATGGATGTAACAGGAATTTCTGATTTAGATGCCGAAGTTTTAGAATTCCGTATTCACGAAAATTCTGAAATCGCATTCAAAAAAGTAAGCGATTTTCCATTTAAAGAAGGTGCTATTATTGCTGGAATTGTTCGTAGAAATGATGGATTTATTCCAACCAAAGATTTCATTATCGAACCAAAAGATCATGTTGTTGTTTTTAGTCAAGCGAATTTAATTCCAAAAGTGACCAAATATTTTAAATAATGAAATCACTTAACATCAAAGTAATCCTGAATCTTTCGGGTGTTTTATTACTATTAAATGCGCTCTTTATGTTTATTGCAACATGTGTCAGCATTTATTTTAATGATCATCTACTCTACCCTTTTTTAGTTTCGGGGAGTTTAGTGGGATTGTCGGGAGCTGCAATGATGTATTTTACGCGTGACAGAAGAAAACACATCAACAAACGCGAAGGTTATATCGTGGTTTGTGTCGGATGGCTTTTCTTGATTCTTTCGGGATGTTTGCCATATGTTACGTCGTTAATATTTTTACCAAACGATCATATCATCAATGAGAATTTCAGTTTTGTGAACATTGTTTACGAAACCGTTTCTGGTTATACAGCGACTGGAACATCGATTTATGATGATGTAGAAAGTCTCCCAAAAAGCATATTGTTTTGGCGAAGTACAACCAATTGGATTGGTGGTATGGGAATTATCGTTTTGACGATTGCGATTTTACCGTTTCTTGGAATTGGTGGTCGACAACTTTTTATGGCAGAAGCGCCTGGAATTTATACGGATAAAATTCACCCTCGAATTACAGAAACAGCGAAAAACCTTTGGTTAGTTTATTTAGGATTAACTGCTTTTTTTGCATTGTTGCTTTATTTTGGTGGAATGAATTTATTTGATGCTGCAAACCATTCGATGAGTGTGATTGCAACCGCAGGTTTTTCTACTAAAAATGAAGGTTTGATGTATTGGAATAACAATGTTTTTATTCAATATGTACTAATCGTGATGATGTTTTTGGGCGGAACAAACTTCGCTTTGATTTATTTATTGATTAAAGGACAATTCAAAAAAGTGTGGAAAAATGAGGAATTTCGCTGGTGGGTTGGCTTACTTGCTGTCGTTACATTTATCGTTTTTGTCGTATTATTTTTTAATATTTACCCTAGCTATTCCGTCGAAACTTATTCCTGGTTTAACTTCGAACATTCATTCAGAAGCTCATTATTCCACGTCGTTTCTATCGCATCTACAACCGCTTTGGCAATGGAAGATTACACAAGTTGGTTAACCGTAACCACACTTATTTTCTTCTCTTTGTTCTTCATCGGAGGTTCGGCAGGTTCTACATCTGGAGGAATTACAGTTATCAGACACGTCATTTTATTAAAAAATAGTTGGATCGAATTTAAGCGTATTTTACATCCAAACGCAATTATTCCAGTTCGTTACAACAATCGTTCGCTGAATCAATCTATTGTTTTCCACGTCATGGCATTCTTTGTTATGTTTATGTTTACATGGATTGTGAGTTCTATTTTGTTTGCGCTTTTGAATTATGGTATAACAATGAGTTTCCAAGATATTTTGGCCTCTTTAACATTAACTGCTTCCACTTTAGGAAACGTAGGTCCGGGAATTGGCGAATTTGGTCCGGGTACCTCAATGAATTCTTTAACGGATAGTGCAAAATTATTATGTTGTTTTTTAATGGTTTTAGGTCGATTAGAGCTTTATACAATCTTAATTTTATTTACGCCTGCTTTCTGGAAAAATAATTAATGAGAAGCTTCTAAAATTACTTTCTGAATGATTTCTTCAGTTTGATCTGGGAAATCTTTCTCAATAATTTTATTCGAATCCACCCAACGTTGCAATTGTTCGACATTCAAATCATACGAATAATCAACGCCAATCATTTTTAAAGCCTCGCAGTTACACAATTGTTCGTATTGACCTTTGATCGGAATCACAAAAAGTTTCTTTTGAAGATAAATACTTTCAGCAGGCAATTCGAAACCAGCACCACACAAAACTCCTTTACAATTTTCTAAAGTTTTGGTAAAAAGGCGTTCATCAATTGGATAAATTTCAACATTAAATTGACGCATAACTTCTTTCACAAAAGGTGAAAAAACTTTCCATTTTGAATCTTTAATAAATGATAATTTCTCCATAATTTCAGTTGGATGAAAACTTGGTAAATACACCAAATAATAATCTTTTTGTTTTGGATGCAATGCTCTAATTTTATCTCGAATGATAGGTAAAAAAATAGCATCATTATATTCTTCGAAATGAAAACCGTAATGCTTAGAAGTTGGTGCGTAATATTTCAAAATCGTCTCACCTGTTTTATTTTTTACTTTTGGCGTTTCATCAAATAAAAGCGAAGCTTGATGACTCAAACCAACAATATTTATCTTTTTCTTTCGTGCTGCATGTGCTGTAATTGGTTCAAAATCATTAATAATCAAATCATATTTTTCAATTGGAAAATGATTCACTTCATTCCAAAAAGATTTAAAACTATTCTCCTTAAAAATTCGTTTATACGAAACTTTTCCCATCTGATTATAAAATAATGACAATCCATTGTGATGTTTGAATTGATAATTTTCAAGTTGTAATTGCGAATTAGAACCGCTTACAAAAACATCCAAATCTCCATATTCTTCAAGGATTGGTAACATTTTTTGCGCACGAGCCAAATGTCCATTTCCCGTTCCTTGTAAAGCATATAAAATTTTCATTTACTTCTTATTGAGAATTGAAACAATCAGTTCATCCAACGAATAATTGAACTCGATTTCTTCTAAATTTTGCATCAAAGTATGTTTGTGTTCTTCAAAATAAAACACTGACCAATTTCCGTCGACACATTCTAAAGCCGATAAATTCTCAATCCAATCTCCCGAATTCATATACACACAAGTTCCTTTATCCGTTTTTACTTTTCGCAATTGTGGCTGATGAATATGTCCACAAACCACGTAATCATATTCATTTTCGATCGCTAATTCAGCAGCAGTTTGTTCAAAATCATTGATATGCTTCACCGCTTTTTTAACTGAGTTTTTAATCTTTTGAGACAGTGAATAACGTTCCCTTCCAAAAAACTCTAAACATTTATTGATAAAATAATTCAACTGAATTAATTTATCATAACCCCAACCTCCTAATTTCGCAATCCATTTCGAATGTTGAATTGAGGCATCAAACACATCTCCATGAAAAATCCATGCGACTTTATCATTTTGTTTCAACATATATTTATCCGTTAAAAGAATATTCCCAAAACGCATTGTCGTAAATTTACGCAACAGTTCATCATGATTTCCAGTGATATAAACGATTGGAATTCCTTGTTCAGATAAATTCAATAAATAACTAATGATTTGAAGATGCGTTTCTGGAAAATAACTTTTCTTGAAATTCCAAATATCCACAATATCACCATTGAGAATAATTTTTTTTGGATTGATTGACTGTAAGTAAGCCAACAATTCTTGTGCTTTGCAACCAAAAGTTCCTAAATGCACATCCGAAATAACAACAACATCAAGATTACGCTTCATTGATTTTTATTTAAATTTCGAAATCAAATATTACTTAAACGTTTTTTTAATCTTATGAAATCTTTATAAATTTGAGTCTAAATTGTAAAGTTATGAGCGAATTGAAATTCAAAACAAATATAAATTGTGACAGCTGTATCAAATCTGTAAAACCTTTTTTGGACGAAGCTGTAGGTAAAGACAATTGGAAAGTTGATACTTCTGATGAACGAAAAGTACTGACTGTGACAACAACCGAAGATGAAGAAGAAGTTGTAGAAGCTGTGACAGATGCAGGTTTTAAGATTCAGAAATTAGAAGAATAAATAAAAGCGATTCAGTAAACTGAATCGCTTTTTTGTTAGATTAAGAATATATTCTTTCTTATTTTTTTACTACTTTTTGAGTAGAAGATTTTCCGTTAGAAGTAGTTTTAACTACATACGTCCCTTTAACTAATGAAGAAACATCTACATTTTGAACACCTTTAACTTCGAAAGATTTTACCAATTGTCCGTTAATATTGTAAACTTCTACAATTGTTTTATCTTTTACATTGAAAGAAGCTGTATTTGTCCATAATGTATTAGAAACTGCTTTAGTAGAAGTTAAATCATATACATTCATATTAACATCCCATAATTGAATGTTATCAATATCCAATGCATAAGCAGCATCTTTACCTACTTTTAAAGCAAAAAAGTCTTTTGTTAAATCAGCAACATTTAAATCTTTTTTATCAGATAAATCCAATGTTACCTTTACCCAATTTCCTTTTGTATCAATAACACCTGTATATTGATTACTTGCAGATGAAGAAATTTTTGAATCTGAAGATAAATCTCCTACATTATATGCGTAATATCCTCCATCACTTTTATATACATTTAATGATAAAGTTTTCCCTGATGTTCCTTTAACCCAAAAAGTAATTTCTTTTGGTTGAGTAGAAACAGTACCTCCTAATAATGATGTAAAAACATAATCATTTGCAGTTGGCGTTGTTGTAATATTTAAAGAATTAGATCCATTAACACCTTTACCAACTCCCTGAACAGCATACGATTTAAGACCGAATTTATTAACTCCTGTAGTAAACTTAGCCCAATCTTCAAAATCAGACCCAGGGATTGCGTTTACTTGAGCAAAAGATAATGTTGATAATGCAGCAACTGCTACTAAAGAATAGAATTTTTTCATATTGTATTTTTTTAATTATTTCTATAAAGATAATTAAAAAACTAAATGAAAACATATCTGTTATAAAATTAACGATTTGGTAAAATAAAAAAGCAGCCAAAAGGCTGCTTCAACTATAAATTTTAATTTTATTTCTTAGATATGAATTGCATGTCCATATGCATCTTCTACCGCTTCCATAATAGCTTCTGCCATTGTCGGGTGAGCGTGTACAGATTTCATAATTTCATGAGCTGTAGTCTCTAATTTACGTGCAACAACTGCCTCAGCAATCATTTCAGTTACTCCATCACCAATCATATGACATCCCAACCATTCACCGTATTTCGCATCAAAAACAACTTTTACGAATCCATCAGCAGCTCCATTTGCAACAGCTTTTCCGTTTGCAGAGAATGGGAATTTACCAACTTTCACTTCGTAACCTGCTTCTTTAGCTTTTGCTTCTGTAAGCCCAACAGACGCAATTTCTGGTGAACAATATGTACAACCTGGAATATTTCCGTAGTCGATTGGTTCTACTTTTTCACCAGCAATATGCTCAACACATAAAATACCTTGTGCAGATGCTAAGTGTGCTAAATCTGCTCCTTTTACAACATCACCAATTGCATAATATCCTTTTACAGATGTTTCACAAAAATCATTGATAACAATTTTACCTCTTTCAGTTGCAATACCAACTTCTTCAAGACCGATATTTTCTGTATTTGGAACAACACCAACAGCAGATAAAACAACTTCAGCTTCGATGATTTCTTCACCTTTAGCAGTTTTAATTGTTGCTTTTACTAAATCTCCAGTTGTATCAACTCCTGTAACTTCTGCATTTGTTAAGATATTGATTCCAGATTTTTTAAGAGATAGTTGTAATTGTTTCGAAATATCTTCATCTTCAACATTTACAATGCGTGGTAAAAACTCTACAATTGTCACTTTTGTTCCTAATGTATTGTAGAAATGAGCAAACTCAACTCCAATCGCTCCAGAACCTACAACAATCATTGATTTTGGTTGTTTTTCCATTGCTAATGCACCACGGTAACCAATTACTTTTTTACCATCTTGTGGTAAAGCTGGTAACTCGCGAGAACGTGCACCTGTTGCAATAATTATATTTTCTGAAGATAATTCACTAACAGAACCATCTGCTGCAGTAACTTTTACTTTTTTTCCTGGTAAAACTTTTGCTTCACCTTGAATTACTTCAATTTTGTTCTTCTTCATTAAGAATTGAACACCTTTACTCATACGATCCGCCACTCCTCTACTACGAGAAACAACATTTCCAAATTCGAATGAAATATCTGAAGGTAAGTTAATTCCAAAATCTTCTGCATGATTTAAGTATTTGAATACTTGAGCAGATTTTAATAAAGCTTTTGTAGGAATACATCCCCAGTTAAGGCAGATTCCACCTAATTCAGCTTTTTCTACGATTGCTACTTTTTTACCTAATTGTGCTGCTCTAATTGCTGCAACGTATCCTCCAGGACCACTTCCAATAACTATAATGTCGTAACTCATTTTTTCCATAATTTGAATGCTAATTTAATAATTATAACCCGAAAAAAAAGGAATTCCTTAAAATAGATTAAAATTTCTTACTTTTGCACTGTGAAAATATTCTTTGAAAATTACGCTGACGACTTACAGGTCGAAACTGAATTACCTTTAGAAGGTAGTTTATCACAAGCTATTGAGATTTTTCATAACCTACCTGATTATGACGGAAGTTATATTGGTTTGATGAATCAAGATGGGAATACTGTTCAGATTTCGAAATATGATCGATTTTTATTTTTAGTAGAAATCCCTGTTTATCAAGAACAAGCTTCATATTCAGTATTATTTACTTATTTTCAAGTAATGCAATTATTAGAAGATTTATACAAAGGATTTGATCCTTATAACATAAAAGGACTAAAATTTGAACAGTATTTAAATCAAAAAGCAACGAAATAATCGTTGCTTTTTGATTAATACTATGTATTAATTCGCTAAATCAGTATATTTTTTTCTTGACTTTTTCAAACGAATTAATACATAAATTAAAGAGATTACAGAAATTGTAAACGTAGTATTCAATAATAAATCTGCAGATTCAAATTCTAAAATCTTAGTAAAACCAGCAATCACAACTAAAATAAAACTAAATACATAAATAAAAAATGGGTGTCTAACATTCATTTCTATTATTTTTTAACTTAAACTTAACATTGATAAAAATAAAAATAATTTTATAATTTCCAAATTATTTATCATCAATCAAATAAAATTTAACATAACTTAGTTCCATGGATCTTTTTAACGATTTATTTGAGGAACAAGAAAATCTACTTCCTAAAGATGGAACTGTAAATTATTTTGGGCAAATTATGAGTGACGAGGAAGCGCATCATTATTATTCTGTTTTATTAAATGAAATTGAATGGAAGAATGATCAAGCGATAATATTTAGAAAATTAATCGAAACTAAACGAAAAATTGCTTGGTACGGAGATTTTCCATTTGCGTATACCTATTCCAAAATCACTAAAACAGCTTTACCTTGGACTGATACTTTACTTGAATTAAAAAAATTAGCTGAGAAAAAAACAGGCGAAACTTATAATTCTTGTTTGGTAAATTTATATCACGATGGTTCCGAAGGAATGGCTTGGCACAGCGATGGCGAAAAACAATTGAAACGTCATGGCGCAATTGCGTCGCTTAGTTTTGGTGCTGAACGTAAATTTGGTTTTAAACACAAAGAAACAAAAGAAGTAATTGCTTTAAATCTTGCAAGTGGGAGTTTATTGGTAATGAAAAATGAAACGCAAGATTATTGGCTGCATCGCTTACCTCCTACTAAAAAAGTAAATTCGCCACGAATTAATCTAACATTCAGAACAATCGATTTGGAGCAATAATTATTTTTGCTTGGAGATTTCAACTTTATAAAAAGTCAAACTTTGTTGATTAAATTTATTCAGAAATGCATCATTAAAATCATTCAAAGAAATAACATCCAAATCAATTTTGGTTTTTAACGTTGGTAAAGCAATCACTTTATTTGATGATTTATCCAAACTATTCCATTTCGCAATAAACTCTTTTGTAGCTGTAATAAAAGTTGATTCGCCATTTTCTTTCGAATAATCATCCGAAACTATTGAACGTTTTATAGCAGATAATTCAATCTTTTTTGTCTGACGATTGTATCGAAAATAAGATGTAAACAAAACATCTCCTATTTTATTGATAATCTTAAAACCTTTCTTTGTTTCTTCAATTTTCGCATTGCGATCCAATTCATGAAAAGCTAAACTACTCTGCTTTTTATATTCGGTATCAGAAAGTAAAAACTCTATTTTATTCGTTTCAAAATTAATCGAAACCTTGTCAAACTTTCCATCGCCGTCCAAATCTTTCACAATCGATTGTTTTGCAAAAGTCAGTAGACTCATGCTCAAAAACAACGATATGAAAAATATTAACCTCATCAGAAAGTATAATGTTTTAATTTTTATCTAAAGATACCACAAAAAAAGCTCCAAAAAGGAGCTTTAACTATTTAATAACAGGATTTATATCCAAAATATTTTCTTTTCTATATTTTTCGATAAAATCATCTGTAAAATTTTCGCTTCCTAACAATTTATTTTCTTGCAAAACTTTTTTGATATCTAGCTTTTTGTAGGCTTGTAACATCGGTTCAGAAATCGCTTTGTACGTAAAATGCCACGGTTCATATTTGAATCCTTTTCTCGCTGAATTATCCGTGTACACCAAATAAAAACCATATTTCGAAGCGTTTTCATCTAACCAAAGCTTAAACTTATGCATTGATCCTCCTTCATTAAAATGTTTCTCATTCAACGGATCTGCTGGTATTCCACGCGTTCCATCTATAATATCCAAATCAGTTCCCCAGTGGTGACGAGAAGTTCCTGGAATGGTAGAATATTCAATAATCTTTTCGATGTTTTCTTTCGCTGCAATTTTTTTCGCCTGATTCGCTTTATACTTACGCTCCCAAATTCCATTTTGGTAAGTATAATTTCTATAACTCGAAATCACTTGTATTTTAAAGCCTGCTTTTTGCGCATCAGCTTTCATTAATTCAAATTGTTTTGCAACTTCTGGCAATAATTTATACCCATTCCCCACCATCGTAGGATTTCCTTTACCAATCAATTCAGCGGTTGTAAAAGCAGGTAAAATAGTATCTGTTTCTTCTGGTGTTTGATCGCTGCTACCGAAAGCACAACCAGCATTTAGCATAAAAGCAAGTAAAATTAAATAAGAAAATTTCATAATATTAAATTGAGACATTATGGTAGGTATTAGATTTTGGTTTATTTTTATCAAAATTAAAAACATTACTCTTAATAATTTGATAATTAACACTTTATAAATGTTAAAATTTGTAGGGGTGAGATTTAGGGTTAATCATGGTTCTCACTCTATTTCTATAACAAATATAAGAATAAGTTTATACATAAATAAAGCCGTGAAATAAGATTTTTATTCCACGGCTCAAAAACCTCTTAATCTTGACTATATGAATTCAGTCTATACTAAATTAATTACTAAAATTTCAATAGTCGGTTGTTAAATACTTTTAAAAATTTTATTAAAAATTAATTTATTAATTATGATTGTAACTAATAAACTTGGTATCATAAAAAATAATTTATTACAAAATAAATCTCCATCATAAGACATTACAATTATTTTAGTATAAAACTGTGAAGTAAATAATAATACTAAACAGTTTACACAAAAGACTGATACAACTGATACCATATAAATTCTAAAAACTGGAGAATTTACTTTTGATTGCAGAATTAAATAAAATATTACTGGCGAAAACAAATATAGAAGATAATAGTAATCAATAAATAATAATCCAATTGGACTAAGTAATAATTGAAGAATAAAGTCTTTAAAAATAAAGAAATCTGTTTTTACAAAAATAAATATATTATAAAATAAAATATAAAAAATACAATATAAATATATATGTAAAAGAAATAATAAAATTATGTTTAATTTATTTTGCTTCATACTTTCTTATTATTTTTTTATATTTCTCTAAAAGATAACCGTTTTTATCTACCTTACCGTAAAAAGGTGAATTTTTGTCTTTTATTGTTGGTTTATGCTTATCTAACCAAAGCATTAACATAGGTAAATCTATTCTAAATTGAGGATCTGTTACTTTTCCATTCCAAGGATCATCAAATTCAGGTGTAACTCTATTAAAAATACCCGTAGCTCCATGCCATCCACTTTGACCATCTTTATCAGCCATATTTTGAAATTTTTCAATTGTATTTTTTGAAACTTTTGCGTAAATAGGTAAAGCTACAGAACCTTGTTCGTGTTGAACAAATGATAAATCCCACTTATATGCTTTATCAAATGTATCTAAAGGACTATTTTTATACTTGCCATAAAACAAATCATAGAATTGTGTTATAGCATAATCGCATATCCCTATATTTAATTCATTCAAGATTATTTCAACATCGTTAGAAACAAATGCACTACCTCCATCAACAATATTCAAAGCATCAACTAATTTATACGCACCTTTTAACCAGCGTGTCTTATGTTTAGATTGCGCAACTTTTTCTTTAAGTAATCCATAAAAATCTGCAATTTGTGAAAATGGAGCTATTACTCCTTGTAATTTATGCTCTACAATGTACATACATGCATTTTTCCAAGTATCGTTTTTACTTTTTCGGTCTTTAGTCAACCAACAACCATTTTGTAATTTTGTATTACCAGTAGCAAGTTCATAAAAATCTAAATCCGGAAATTCACCATATTTTACTGCTTCAGCTGTACGAGATCCATTAGTTAGAAAATCATAAAGAGTTTCAAAATAATTTACCCCAATTAATGTTTCTTTTGGTAAAAATATTTTTATTTTACCATTATCAATACTAATATAAGTTGATGAAATATTTTTATTATTAAATTTTTCAAGCTCAGCTTTAGACAAAGTATCTTTTTTTATATTACTACAATTAGCTTTATTTTTTTTTGTATAATCGGAGTATTCTTTACTATATCTTACGTCTATTGATGAAAATATTTTCCCACCTATAAAAATTCTTGATCTTGTAACTAAAGCATATGGATTAGTATATGGATCATATTCAATACTATCTTTTAAACGATTTTTTTTCCTTATCTGATACAAAAATTTCACTAATTCTGTTTCAACTTTATTAACACCGAATGTGCTATCAGGAGAAGCATCTTCTTTTAGAAAAAGAAATTCTTCATCCATAAAAGGCATAAAAGCAACACCTAGGTTCATGCAAACAGGTTCGTCTAAAATATCGATAGAAGCATTTAAATGTGTTACATCTTCTCCGTTTATATCAATTACTGTTAATGTTCTTGCCATAATCTAAGCCAATTGAGAATTAAGATGAGTTAATTTATCGTAATACGTTATTTCTTGTAGTATAGCTTCATTGTTTGCATCAACAAAACCCATTAATTGGATATTATTTTCTCCATCTTCAGCTACAGTTAAATAAACAACTTCACCTACATCATAGTTTTTAGTTGAAACTTTTAACGTTAACAAATCACCTCTTTTTGCAGTATCTATTTGCTTGTTTTCGCTATCTAACCAAACAACATTGGTAATTGTTTTCTCTTCTGGAGCTTCATAATTTCCATGTACTATACCTTTTTCAATTCCATTCGAAACAATTTTTTTATTTGAATTGAAAGACAAATTTTCTTTAGTCGAAACAATAGAAATTTTATCAGCAATATTATTTATTTCTCCTGCATAAATAAAATGTCTATTCTTTATTTTGATCGTAATATTTTTTGCTATTTTTATGATTGCCATTCCTAGAAAATTAATGATTATTACTTTTTTCTCCACTATTCATAAAAACAGTTTTTGCACTTTGAATTAATATATCTTCTTCTGAACTAGATGCTGTTATTTTCTTTGCTATGACATCAGATACAGAAGAACGAGTTGTATAATTCTCATCAATCATTTCGGTTTTATTATTAGAAAATTCTTGTATATTTCCAGTAGCATTCAAACTATAATCTACACCAGCAGTTGTCACAATATTCTTTCCAACCGAATTAGTTTGATTATTACCAATAGTATTACTTTGATCTTGTCCAACCGAAGTATTCATATTTTCTGTAACATTGAAATTCATGTTTTTTGCAGTAAATGTCATTGTTTCAGGAGCGGTAATATTG
>NZ_DLJI01000032.1:120509-120657 GCF_002484185.1 Empedobacter sp. UBA7620
ACCACCCAATCCAACTTTTCCGTGGAACATACCACCCATTAAAAAAGGTCTATCGGGATGATTGTGTACAAAACCAACCATTACTTGGTCACCAACTTCAGGAACCGCAACATACCCACGGTTTTGCGTCACTTGATCTGTACCTCCA
>NZ_DLJI01000009.1:0-40036 GCF_002484185.1 Empedobacter sp. UBA7620
TTTTCTTACCTGTAGCAAAATCAAAACTCAAACCAACGACAAACATCGATTTGTTGTCCCAAATTTTTCCTACACGGGAATAATCCACATATTGTTTATCCATCGTTTTTTGCTTGTAAGTCGATGGCATTCCAATCCAATACATTCCAGTAGAAAAAGTCCAATTATTGTACTTATAACTCGCAAAAGCATGGTTCATGTTTTCTTGTGTGTACAACAAAGCTCCGCCCAACGTGTAATACGGAATATTAAATTGATAATCTACACGAAAGTTTTTGTAAACAGATGATAATGCAAAATAATTTCCGATATAATCATTCTTCAAAATTCTACCATCTTTCGTTTTGAAACGTTCTGTGGCTGGCGCTACATTCACTTTTACAGTTAAAATATCTGTTCCAAAAGGTTTAATAGAACCTGTAATTTGAACACCGTAACGTTGCGAATTTTGAGCATTTTCGTACGTTAATTTATATCCTTCTACATTTCCATTAATGATATTTTGCAAATACAATTGATTAATCGGATCTTTTGTATAATGATAAAATGCATTTGTATTTAAATCAAAATATTTTGAATTGAAGGAATAAATTAAATTATTTCCAAACGATTTCTGAATAGTTAAATACGGATTTCCTTCTTGTGTAATATTTTCCACAACCTGAATCACGTTTTTACTCAATGCCGAATTCCAAGGACTTGTTGGTTTATACGAACTCGAAAAACGTAAATTTTGATTCTTCGCTAATTCGTAACCCAATACTAATTTTGGCGTAAACGTCCACGTATCTGTGTTTGTATCTTCATTCTTATTATGAACATTCGTTAATCCAACACCCAAACGATACGACAATTTTTTCGCTTTTCCAGAATATTCAGAATAGATATATTGTTCTAAATAATTTACTTTATTATTCGAAGGACCATTTAAGTTTTCTAATTTATTATCAATCGAATTATTTGAAATTCGATAACCAGAATTTAATTTTCCTTTCTCGAAACTATGCGTATGCGCTATTTCTCCTACAATTCCTTTTTGATCAGCTTCTAAATTTGTCAAATAATTATATTGTTCTGCACCAGAAATTGTTTCCCATTCGCGCGTTTCGTCAATCGATTTAGTTGTATACATCGATCCAACTACATTTAAACTTAACTCATCTTTCTTTCCTAATTTTCTCGAATAATAAAGATCTAATGTTGGTTTTGAATAATTAGAATTAGAATGTTTGTAAGTTGAATGATTCTCTAATAAACTATTTTGATAGAACAAACTTGTGCCATTCGCATAAGCAAAACTCGAACTGATATTCATATCCAACTTTGCTTGAAAAGCATATTTATCCGAATCCGAATTGGTATATCGCAATGCAATTGTTTGATCCGTATATCCAAAATATTCGTTGCGTTGATTTTCTGTTCTATAATGAATATTATTTAAGTTATAATCATAAATATTCATCGAAGTACGATCCTTATAATCTCTTAGATAGATGTTATACTCTAATCCAAAGTTATTTTTTCCTTTCGTAAAATTTGCATAAGCAGAACCATTTATAAAACCTGTTGTAAACGCCGAAGTGAGATCCGCTCCGTACACATAACCATTTTCTGGGTTTCGTGTAATCAAATTCACCACCTGATCTGCACGATTTGCATAACGCGCTGGCGGAATATCAAAATACTCAACACGAACTACATCTTGTGGTTTCACGGCACGAATTTGATTATCTGTTGCCTCAATTCCATTAATCAACAACAAAGTCGTTCCACCTTTTGTACTCTGTATTGTATTCGAAATTGGATCAACTTGTAGTTCTGGTAACGTATTCAACAAATCTTTTGCGTAGCGCGCTTTTTCTAAGGCTTCTTTATCAAACGTATAAACTGCTTTGTCCGCAAACATTTTTTTGCGTTGCGATTGAACTAAAACTTCTTTTATTTCAATTGGATTATAGTCCGTTGAATCCTGCTTTTCATCTTGTCCAAAAGCAAAAATTCCTGACAATGTAACAGCAAGTACAAAAAATTTCTTCATGGTTAATTCTACTATTAAGAGTTAGTGTATATTTATATGACGCATGAAGAACAAATAAGTTACATAAGAATTGCAATTATTTTTGATAACTTTACGCTAAACAAGATTTTTGAGTTTGAAAAAATTATTTCTTTTTATCGCACTTTTTACAAGTTTCAATTTATTATATGCGCAAGAACAAGCCGAACGTTCGTTGACAGAATATCGTGTCGAAAGTTTCCAAACGTCTTTAGTTGCGAAAAAAATGCTATACGATTGGTTAGGAAAATGGGACAATGTTTTGTACAACGAGAACAATCAACCGTTGTTAGTTTGGTCGAATAAAAATATCATTAATGAATCAAATGAAACTTTTACTTTGATTGCATCGAGCGTAGAAAATGATGAAGAAATGTACGGAACTGTTCAAGTTTTGACGAGTAAGAAACAAGATGCTTTAGCGAAAGATTCTCCTTTCAGAGAATATTTAAACGAGTTTTTAAAAACTATTTCGAAGAAAGAAAACAAAAGCAAAAAGTTTTATAAAGAATATATTAAGGTGGTTTATTAAGCTAAATTATTAGTTATGAATTATAAATTATTGACTATTTTACTTATCTGTTCCATTAGTACTTTTGGTCAAGATCAAATAAACTATATAGAAATAGAGAATACTTCATCTCATTTGTGGAGCAACACGACAATTTACATAGAATCTCCAAATGCAAATTTTCAGTCATCAAAAAATAATAAAAAAGATAAAGTATTAGTAGAAATAAAAATGAATCTTAAAGAAGATCATGATTACAAAAAAGTCATGTATATCAATCTGAATGATTTTGAAGAAATATCTACTAAATTATTAAACTTAAACCCAAAAGATTTATTTCCTCATATACAATGTTTAGATGGAAATCATACTATATTAAGTTTTAGTAATGATAGTAATTCCGTTAAATATAATATCAGTTGTACAAATAAGGAAACAAAATTTCATCAAGTTTTAGAGTTCATACTTGATAAAATTAATCTCAAAGAAAAAGATTTTTATAGATAAAAAATCCTTCAAGAAAACTTGAAGGATTTATATTTTATAGAAATTGAATTTCTTAATTATTTCGTTTAAAAAAAGAATCGACAAACTCCATTTTATTGAAAGCTTGTAAATCATTGATTCCTTCACCAACACCAATGTATTTAACTGGAATCTTAAATTGATCTGAAATTCCAATTACCACTCCTCCTTTTGCTGTTCCATCTAATTTTGTAACCGCTAAAGAAGAAACTTCTGTTGCTTGTGTAAATTGTTTTGCTTGCTCAAAAGCATTTTGACCTGTAGAACCATCTAACACTAATAAAACTTCGTGAGGCGCATCTGGAATTACCTTTTGCATTACACGTTTTATTTTTGTCAACTCGTTCATCAAGTTAATTTTGTTATGCAAACGTCCTGCTGTATCAATCAAAACAACATCTGCATTTTGTGCAACTGCCGACTGAATGGTATCAAATGCAACCGAAGCAGGGTCAGAACCCATTGCTTGTTTTACAATTGGTACACCTGCACGCTCCGACCAAATTACTAATTGATCTACAGCCGCCGCACGAAACGTATCTGCCGCTCCAAGAACTACTTTAAGTCCTTGTGATTTGAACTGAGAAGCCAATTTACCAATCGTCGTTGTTTTACCAACTCCATTTACTCCAACCACCATAATAACATATGGTACATCTTTCTTTGGAATCGAAAAACCGTTTGTATCTTCTATATTGTTTTCGGAAAGTAAGCCTGCAATTTCTTCGCGAAGAATTAAATCTAACTCAGAAGTCGAAACATATTTATCACGTTCTACACGTTCTTCTATTCGACGAATAATTTTGATCGTTGTTTCAACACCGACATCAGAAGAAATCAATACTTCTTCTAAATCATCTAAAACCTCATCGTCTACTTTAGATTTACCTACTACAGCACGACTGATTTTATCAAATAGAGAAGTTTTAGATTTTTCTAACCCTTCATCTAATTTTTCTTTGCTTTCTTTACCTAATATCTTTTTGAACCAACTCATTAATAAGCTAAATTTCTTAAAATTTTGTACGAAGATACATAAAATATAAGGAAATAAAAAAGCCGCCCTGAAAACGAGGCAGCTCAATTAACCTTAAATATTTTTTGTTAAGGAGATGATTTGATTATTTCGTGAAGAAAGAATCTGCTTCATCAGCGTTAACTACTTTTTCAACAAATACGTAAGCTCCAGATTTTGGAGATTTTACCATTTTGATAACTTTGGTCATTTTTTTAGACCCAGTTTGTAGGGTTGCTACCGTTTTCTTTGCCATCGTCTAAAATTTTATTATTTAATCTCCTTGTGAATTGTATACTTTTTCAATACTGCGTTGTATTTTTTCAACTCAATACGATCTGGAGTATTTTTTTTGTTTTTAGTTGTGATATAACGAGACATTCCTGGCATACCACTTTCTTTATGCTCTGTACATTCTAAAATAACCTGTACTCTGTTTCCTTTTTTTGCCATGGTGTCTTAAATTATTTGATTAAACCTTCTTTACGTGCACGTTTAACAGCCTCATCAACTCCTAATTTGTTGATTGTTTTTAAACCGTGTGCAGAAACTCTTAATGTAATCCACTCACCAGTTTCTGGCATAAAAAATCTCTTTTTGAACAAATTCACTTCAAAAGTGCGTTTTGTTTTATTATTAGCATGAGAAACATTGTTTCCCACTAATCTCTTCTTACCTGTAATTTGACAAATTTTTGACATCTTATTTTGTATTGTCCTATTTTAAACGGAGTGCAAAGTAACAAATTATATATTACTTATACAACTCTTTAGGTTATTAATTTTATATTTTTTTCTTATTTTGTTTATATAACAACTTCTGCGCAAGAGTATAAGCCAAGATAATTCCCATTACCAACAGCGCTATCCTCGCGATTACATCGCCATATTTTGTATAAAACGTTAATTCACTATTCATTAAAATTGTACCATTTAAGGCACCCTGCTCTCCATATGGTAAAGACTTCATTATATCTCCTCGCTGATTAACGAAAGCCGAAATACCTGAATTTGCAGATCTAACGATAGCGCGTCTATTTTCAATAGCTCTCAAATTACCATATAATAGTAATTGACGATGACCATCGGTAGAGCCCCACCAAGAATCGTTGGTCATTGTGAATATAACATTTGCGCCTTCTCTCACATATTCTGTCGTATAGTCTCCGTAAATAGATTCGTAACATATAACCGGAGCAACAGTAGCGTTGTTTGTTTTATTCTTGAAAACAGAACGATGAGGTTGAATCCCCAACGTTTTTGTTGTGCCGCCAAAGTTAAGCATAAATTCTCCAATAATTGGCATTAAAATGTTTCGATATGGAAAAATTTCTACTCCAGGTACTAATTTACTCTTATGATAAACTTCTATTGAATCGTTTCCACTTATCTGCAAAGCCGAATTATAAGCGTCGTACCACGTAATTCCATCTCTCATAACAGATGCCGTTTCCGATGCTAAAGATTGCATTGGATAAATTCGCATAATTGATGCTCCTGTTACAAAATGTAAATCTTTTTTAGTTTTTGTCCATTGCTGAATGTCTTGTATAATTAAATCATCATACATATTATCAAAAATCAAGGCAGATGATCCAGGTACGGCAGTTTCTGGTGCAACAACAAATTGAGTTTTTGGTTGAATATTTTTCAGTGCCAATTGTTTCAATTCGTCATAAATCTGCAAACCATCTTTCATATACTTTTCATTGTATGGATCAAGATCTGGCTGAAGAACTAACACATCAAGCGCTTTTCCTTTTTCTTCATAATTCGCATAAATAATATAAGAAATACCAATTGGAACAGCGATTAATAATCCCGCATAAATACCTAATTTGTTTAGATATCTCATTTCTTTCTTATTAATATAAGCCGTCAAATAATAGAATACCGTAATATTAACTAACCAAATCCAAAGTGCACCTCCAAAAGTTCCTGTATACTCATACCATTGCACCCATTCGTAATATTTTGCAAAACCATTTCCTAGGTTAAACCAAGGCCAAGTTAGTTCCCAATTCAAGGTTAGTTTGTCAAAACTCATCCAAATCGCAGGAAGAAAAACCAATCCATACAGATTACCAGCTTTTGTTTTGACAAAATGATACAACTGAAAAACAATTGACATAAACAAGGAATTTGCTACAACAGGAATTAAATAAGCGCTCCACGAATTGTGCAAATCTCCATTCGCGTCTGTTTCTTGTGCATAATGCAACCACCAAATTACAATCGCATTCCAAATAAAGAAAGCTAAAAACGAAAGTCCGAAAATTTTACGTCCTTTTTTCTTGAATTCAGCGCGTTGCGTAATTTGATGTTCTGCTAACATCAAGGGTACAAATCCTATAAATAATAACAATGGAAAGCCGTGCGATGGCCAACCTGCTGTTAATAATAATCCTGATAAGATTGCGTATGCAATATATTTTTTCATGTCACAAATTTATAATTTCATCATTCAATAACCGATGATATTTGTTTGGAATATTTTATAAATCATTTTGGATGAGAACCTGAAACAAGTTCAGGTAGACTTTCTTTGTCATATTGAACTCATTTCAATATCTCATTCAGTTTTAATATATAATATGCGTGTCAATATAATAATTTGGATTAATTGTTACATCAATCGCTCTTGTAATCGTTGAGTTATTAATCGTTTGCCAATTAGTCGTTGGATTGATTGTTACTTCAGAATCTTTCAATCGCAAAGGCATTGCAAATCCATCCACAACATTTGTATAACGATATTCAACTTTATTTCCACTTTGTTTAAGTTCTAAAGTCGGTACTTTAATTGTTCTTAAATATTGATTGAAAAAAGTATTCAAATTTAATCCAGAAAACTTCGCAATATAATTTTCAATTTGCTCTGTAGTTACAGTTTGATGATAAAATTCTTTATTTAATCCACGTAACATTTGTCTAAATTTTTCATCATTATTCATCCAAGTTCTCAACGTGTGAATCATATTTGCACCTTTATAGTACATATCACCACTACCTTCTTGGTTTACGCCATACACGCCGATAATTGGAATATCATTTTGGATTGCCTTTCTCGTTCCACGCACATATTCGCTTGCCGCATCTTTTCCATGATAAGTTTCTGTGAACAACGTTTCCGAATAAGCCGTAAACGCTTCGTGAATCCACATATCTGCCACATCTTTTTCGGTAATATTATTCCCAAACCATTCGTGACCAGCTTCGTGAACGATGATAAAATCCCATTTCAATCCCCAACCAGAACCTGATAAATCTCGACCCAAATAACCATTTGCAAATTTATTTCCGTACGCAATACCAGATTGATGTTCCATTCCCAAATGCGGCGCCTCTACAATCTTGAAAGAATCTTCGTAGAAAGGATAAGGTCCAAACCAATGTTCGAAACTTTTCAACATTAATTTTGCTTGTTCAAATTGCGATTTTGCTTTATCTATATTATAATCTAACACATAATAATCTAAATCCAATTTACCTTTTTCACCTTCAAAAGTATCTTTAAAATTGACATAATGTCCGATATATGGAATAATGTTATAATTATTGATCGGATTGACAACTTTCCATTTAGAAATTGTTTTACCATTTTTCTCTTTCTTAGAAACTAATCGTCCATTACCAACTCCAACCAAATCTTTTGGAGCTATAATTTCCAATTCCATTCCATTATCTGGTTCATCACCTAAATAATCTTTGTTCGGAAACCAAGCACTTGCACCCAGACCTTGTACCGCAACAGACATCCAATCGCGACCTTTTTCATCTTTTGCAAAAATCCAACCGCCGTCCCAAGGTGCTCTCACTGCAACACGAGGATTTCCATTATATTCTAATTCTAATTGATTTGAAGTATTCTTGATATTTTTTCCGACATTAATAAAATAAACATTCCCATCACGTTTGAAATCAGAAATTTTCTTTCCATTCAATTTTACAGCCGAAACCATCATCGGATCTTGTAAATCTATCTGCAATAAATCTGATTGTTGAGGAGCAGTTTTATCAAAGGTAATTGTCGTTTTTCCTTTTATCGATTTTGACTGATAATCTGGCTCTACACTTACTTTATATTTTTTGACATCCCACCAATTTCGGAATTCATTATTCGTTCCGCGAAGCGAATCTTGTCGCGTAAACTCTTGTTTATTATTAAGTACTTGTGCATTTGTTGTTATCGAGATCAAGCCAAGTAATAGTACTAATTTCTTCATAGTCATTTTTAAAACATATCAAAAATAAGATTATATATTTGATAAATAAGCCAAAAAGCTATGATTACAGAAAAATTTAAAGAAAGAATAAATTATTTAAAAAATAATCACTTAATCGTTGAAGCATTGTACGAAATTTTAGATGAATTAAAATTAAAACATAGTGCTTTTACAGGTTTTACGTTTCGAGAAGAAGTCGATCCAAAAGGTTTTTTATTGACTGCAGAAGGCGAAGAAAAAACTGGAATTACTATTCGGGTTCCACGTAACATTCTGGATTTTGATTTGGTATTACTTTCTAACGTTTTGATGCACGAAATGGTACATGTTTTTCAACGTTCGGGCGAAAATCAAATCGAATTGCGAGAAGAACGCGAATGGCAAGCATATACAGAAATGATTTTTCATAGACGATTTCCAAATGTTCCACCATTGACCGATTTTTATATCAAGCAGTTTGGCGAAAAAGCTTTGACGTATTACAACCGAATGCCTGATGACTTGAAAACGAAATATGCAGATGAAAAAACGGATTTAGAAAAAATTCTACAAACAATTTACGACAAAGAAAATAAACCAAAAGAAGAACCAAAACCTGAAAATAATACTGAAACAATTTCTTGGCAAGATTTCGAAAAAGTTGATATGAGAATTGGAACAATTATCAGTGCAAATGATTTTCCGAAAGCAAGAAATCCTGCTTATCAATTAGAAATTGATTTTGGTCCGTTAGGAATCAAGAAAAGTTCGGCGCAAATTACGTCGCTTTATAGCAAAGAAGAATTGATTGGAAAACAAATAATGGCTGTAGTTAACTTCCCGAAAAAACAAATTGCCACTTTTATGAGCGAATGTCTCGTAATGGGTGTTTATGGAAATAATAACGATGTTATTCTTTTGAATCCCGAACGAAAAGTAGAAAACGGAAGTAAGATTGGGTAAGACTGAGATTAAGATAAAGTTTAAATATAATTTAACGCTGACATTTTATCAATCAATAAACTGACTTTTTTATCGATAAATAATCAAATCATTCATCATAATCTGACAACATGACATTTTAAAAATTGAGATGTCACCATTTTCTACGTTGGCACAAAGATTGACTATTCTGTTGTAGCATCATTTTTGATGATGTGTAAAAGTTTAAAATAAATCATTAATAATATAAAAAATAACTAAACAATATGAGCAAAATAATCGGAATCGACTTAGGTACAACGAACTCTTGTGTTTCTGTAATGGAAGGTAGCGAGCCAGTTGTAATTCCAAATGCAGAAGGTAAAAGAACTACTCCATCTATCGTAGCATTCGTAGAAGGAGGAGAAATTAAAGTTGGTGATTCAGCAAAACGTCAAGCTGTAACAAACCCAAAGAAAACGATTTATTCTATTAAACGTTTCATGGGAACTAAATTTAATAATGATGCAGATGAAATCGGTCGTGTTCCTTATTCAGTTGTAAAAGGAAACAATGATACGCCAGCAGTTGATATTGATGGACGTAACTATACTCCACAAGAAATCTCAGCAATGATTTTACAAAAAATGAAAAAAACTGCTGAAGATTATTTAGGACAAGAAGTATCAAGAGCGGTAATTACTGTACCAGCTTATTTTAACGATGCGCAACGTCAAGCAACTAAAGAAGCTGGTGAAATTGCAGGTCTTAAAGTAGAACGTATTATCAACGAGCCTACTGCTGCTGCATTAGCTTACGGATTAGACAAAGCAAATTCAGATAAAAAAATCGTTGTTTACGATTTAGGTGGTGGTACTTTTGACGTATCTATCCTAGAATTAGGTGACGGTGTATTCGAAGTATTATCTACAAACGGTGATACTCACTTAGGAGGTGATGATTTTGATGATGCAATCATCAATTGGTTAGCTTCTGAATTCCAAGCGAAAGAAGGTGTAGATTTGAAAAAAGACGCAATGGCTTTACAACGTTTACGTGAAGCTGCTGAAAAAGCTAAAATCGAATTATCTTCTTCTGCTCAAACAGAAATTAATTTACCATACGTTACAGCTAACGAAACAGGACCAAAACACTTAGTAGAAACTTTAACTCGTTCTAAATTTGATCAGTTAACAGAAGATTTAGTACGTCGTTCTATGGAGCCTTGTAAAAAAGCGTTATCTGATGCAGGTTTATCAATCAACGATATCGACGAAGTTATCTTAGTTGGTGGATCTACACGTATGCCAAAAATCCAAGAAGAAGTAGAAAAATTCTTCGGTAAAAAACCATCTAAAGGAGTTAATCCAGACGAGGTTGTTGCAATTGGTGCAGCTATCCAAGGAGGTGTATTAACAGGTGATGTAAAAGACGTATTATTATTAGACGTTACACCATTATCTTTAGGTATCGAAACTTTAGGAGGAGTATTCACAAAATTAATCGAAGCGAATACAACAATTCCAACTAAAAAATCTGAGGTTTTCTCAACTGCAGTTGACAATCAACCAGCAGTAACATTAAGAATTGGTCAAGGAGAGCGTCCATTATTCAACGATAACAAAGAAATCGGACGTTTTGACTTAGTAGATATTCCACCAGCACAAAGAGGTGTTCCTCAAATCGAAGTAACATTTGATATTGATGCGAATGGTATCTTGAGTGTATCTGCAAAAGATAAAGGAACTGGAAAAGAGCAATCAATCAAAATTGAAGCTTCATCTGGATTATCTGATGCTGATATCGAAAGAATGAAAAAAGAAGCACAAGAAAATGCTGCAAAAGACGAAGAAGCAAAACAAAAAATTGAAAAAGTAAATGCTGCTGACGCGTTAATTTTCCAAACGGAAAAACAATTGACTGAGTACGGAGATAAAATTCCTGCTGACAAAAAACAACCAATTGAAGAAGCTTTAGCTGAGGTTAAATCTGCTCACGCTGCTCAAGACGTTGCTGCAATTGATGCTTCTATGGAAAAATTAAACACAGCTTGGAATGCTGCTTCACAAGAAATTTATGCTGCAATGAACGAAGGTCAACAAGGTGGTGCGCAAGCTCAACCAGGTGCTGATCAAGGTCAAGCAAATAATGATGGTGTTGAAGACGTAGACTTCGAAGAAGTTAAATAATAGAATTTCATTTATCAAATAAGGAAAGCCTCGCATTGCGAGGCTTTTTTTGTGTTTATTTTTTAATAATTTTTCTTGTCATTGTTTTTCCATCTTTCATATAGATTTTCACAAAATATATTCCCGATTTTAAAGATGATGTATTCATTTCTTTTAAAGATTTATCAGTTTTCAAAACAATTTGACCAACAGTATTAGAAACCTCAACTGCTGAAATCTGATCATAAAAATTCGTATCGAATGTTAAAACATCTTGCACAGGATTTGGATAAACTTTGAATTCTTTCTGATTAACTTGATTCACTGCTAAATCATCTGTACTGAATTTAAAATTATCATAATAAGCATCTCCGCCATAATTATTATGAAGCATTGTAAAACCATGAACATCTAATTTCGTAAAATTATCACCTGTGTAAACTAATTTATCATTTAGATAATACTTAATCTGATTCTCTGTAACTTCAATTTTAAAATTATTCCATTTATTAATTAGCCAACCTTCTGCTGCATCAGCATAATCGAAACCATAATCAATATTTTTTGTAATATACAAATATCCCCTATTCTCCATTCCAAGACCAGCAACTGGATAAAACTCATCTGTAGCCGAATTAACTGTAAATAACGTAAATTCAAAATCGGCTCCATTTCGTTTTGTTACAAAAGCATCAAATGAAATTGTAAAATTTTTATAATCAACCGGTTTATCAAACATTTTGGTAACGCCCATTACTGGAAACCATTGATCACCAAAATCAATCTGATCTCCATTCTTGAAAGAATAAACTCCTTCACTTGCTTGTTCATCAGAAACAAGTTGATTATTTAAAATTTTTCCGTTTCCCTCCGCAACATCCCAACCATTTTGAGTATGGATATTTCCTAATATAAATCCTTCTTTGGCTTCAAAAGATGTGTTCTTCTGCGCAAATGATAATGTACTTGCAGTAAGTAATAAAATGTAAATCTTCTTCATATTAATTCAATTAAGTTTACAATATATTAAAATAATTCTTAATTGAGTTTTAATCCTCATTACAATAAATACATTTTACAGATGTTATAATTATTCGTAAATATTATTTATCATTACGCAACCTATTTTATTTTTATTCATCTTTTTAAAAATTAATCTACTATGAAAAAATTACTTTTTTTAACTTTCGTCTTTTCATTTATACTATTTTCTTGTAACGATGATAGCGATTGTTTTACACCTCCAGAGCCTATTGTAATGGAATTTGTAAATTCAAAAGGAGAAAATTTAATACAAAATGGAACATTAACAAAAGAACATTTTCATTTCTTACAAATTGCGGGCGATACTAAAATCGGAACTTCTTTTGAAATTAATCATGAAAGTAGAGTTATTTTAAATAAACCTGGATGGATAGTAGGTTCTACAACCTATGAAGCTTTAGTATTAACAAAAGAAATTAAATTCTTTAATTTTACTGTTAATGCTTCTAAATTATCCGGAAAATGTGGAGGAAATAAAATAGATAATGTTTCATTTGAAGATATTGAAGCTCATTCTCAAAACGGAATTTATCAAATAGTCGTTGAATAAAATAAAAAAATCCACTTAAATAATTTAAGTGGATTTTTTGTATTCTAAACGTTATATTTTACTGATGTTGTTGTGCATCAATTACAGCAATAGTAACCATATTCACAATTTCGCGAACAGTACTATCCAATTGTAACAAATGGATTGGTTTTTTCATTCCGATCAAAATTGGTCCAACCGCTTCTATATTTCCTAATTCTTGTAATAATTTGTACGAAATATTCGCTGATTCAAGATTTGGAAAAACTAACGTATTCGCATGCGTTCCTGCTAATTTAGAAAACGGAAAATTACTTTGTAATTTCTCTTTATTCACTGCGAAATTTGCCTGAATATCACCATCAACAATAATTTCTGGATGATTTTTATGTAAATAATTTACCGCATTCTGAACTTTAGAAACCGTTTCTCCTTTATTTGATCCGAAGTTTGAATAAGACAACAACGCAATCTTTGGTTCAATTTTAAACTTCTTTATCGTTTCGTTAAATTGCAATGTAATGTTGACCAAATCCTCTGAAGTCGGATCTAAATTAACCGTTGTATCACCTAAGAAAACTGGTCCTTTTTCTGTCAACATCATATACATACTCGCAACTTTTTGACCTTGTTCCGCTCCGATTAATTCTAAAGCTGGACGAATCGCTTGCGAATAATTTTTCGTCATTCCCGAAATCATTGCATCTGCATAACCAAACTCAACCATACATGATCCAAAATAATTACGATCTCTCAATAACTTTTTCGCATCAGACTTCGAGATTCCTTTTCGTTGACGTTTCGAATAAATAAAATCAACGAATTGATTGTATCTATCCGAATCTTCTTCGGCGTTTGTATCAACAATTTCAACATCTTCCAAATCCAACATATAATCTTTAATCATTTGTTGAATTTTATTTTTCTTTCCTAAAATAATTGGAATAGCGATTTTTTCTTCCTTTACAATTTGCGCTGCACGAAGAATTTCGAAACGATCTCCTTCAGCAAAAACAACACGTTTTGGATTTGATTTCGCCGTTTGTGTCAAATTACGCATAATCGTACTTTCTTTTCCGATTCGCTTAATCAAAGACAATTTATATGCTTCGAAATCTGTAATCACATTTTTTGCAACTCCTGTTTCGATTGCTGCTTTTGCTACTGCAGCCGAAACCTCTGGTAACAAACGTGGATCGTTAGGTTTTGGAATAATATAATCTTTCCCGAATTTGATTGAATGATTATTGTAAGCTTGCGTTACCACTTCTGGAACTGGTTCTTTCGCCAATTCTGCAATTGCACGAACAGCAGCAATTTTCATTTCTTCATTAATTGTCGTCGAACGAACATCTAACGCTCCTCTAAAAATATACGGAAACCCAAGTACATTGTTCACCTGATTTGGATAATCAGAACGCCCAGTTCCCATAATAATATCTTGACGCATCGCAACTGCTAAATCGTATGCTATCTCTGGATTTGGATTTGCCATTGCCAACACAATTGGATTTTCTGCCATTGTATTCAACATATCTGCTGACAAAACATCTGCCGCTGATAAACCGATAAAAACATCCGCATCTTTCACAGCATCTGTCAATGTCGAAATATCACGATCTGTTGCCCATTCTGCTTTAGAAGGATCAAGATTATCTCTGTCCGAACGAATAACACCTTTACTATCCAACATCACGATATTCTCTTTCGTTGCTCCTACAGAAATATACATTCCTGTACACGAAATTGCCGCAGCACCAGCTCCGTTCACTACAATTTTGACTTTAGAAATATCTTTTCCTTGTAATTCACATGCATTAATCAACGCAGCACCAGAAATAATAGCTGTTCCGTGTTGATCGTCGTGCATAACTGGAATATTCATTTCAGCTTTCAAACGTTTCTCAATTTCGAAACATTCAGGCGCTTTGATATCCTCTAAATTGATTCCACCAAAAGTCGGCTCTAAAGCTTTTACCGTATTGATAAATTCATCAACATTTTTTGTATCCAATTCGATATCGAAAACATCAATATCAGCAAAAATTTTGAATAGAAGACCTTTACCTTCCATCACAGGTTTCGAAGCTACTGCACCTATATCTCCCAAACCTAAAACGGCTGTACCGTTACTAATTACAGCAACCAAATTTCCTTTTGCTGTATACTTATAAGCATTTTCTGGATCTTTTTCAATCTCTAAACAAGGCTCCGCAACACCTGGCGAATAAGCAAGCGATAAATCACGTTGCGTATTCGTAGGTTTTGTAGGCACTACTGCAATCTTTCCTGGTTGACCCATCGAATGGTAATTCAATGCATCTTTCTTACGATTGTCATTCATTTCTCTGTGGTTTATATTTTTTCAAAATAAATTTAGGCAAAATATATTCAACCCACTTATGACAGATGTTAGATTTTTAAAATTTTAGAAAAATTTTTATCAACTTATACTATTTAGCGAATTTATATTGTGATATTTTTATTTTTTATAAGAATTATGTATATTGTATATAAGTATTAAACGATATTTTTACAAAATTTTCATAAATGGATGAAATCAAATTTATTCCTTTAATAGAACCTCCTATTTTGAAAGACAATCAAAATGGAAAAATTCTGCAAGAAAGTTCATTCAACAATTCTATCGAATGGGATAGTTATCAAAAAAATCAAATTGATAAAATTTATACTAACTTTCCTGAACACATTCAGTCTGGAATTTACCAATACAATCTTTTGGAAATATCATTAGCAAATATGGAGAAAATTATAAATCTACATCTTGCTGATACTAAAATAGTAGATTCCATTTCACTTTTTGGTGGATATGCAATTTCAATTAATAATAAAATTGAATTATTCCCGCAATGTTGTGGATTATTAGAAGAAATTCAGCTTTGGAAAAATATTTTAAACGAAAATTTTTCTAACTTTTATCTAACAGAATGCCATCCAAGTCCTTTAATAACAAAATCTAAAAGTGATATTGTTATAATTTGTGATGATGAAAATGAATCTTTTATACCAATCAATACAAGTAAAGAAATAAGAATAGATTATAATCAAACAAAAAAAGCATTTTTAGTCTTACTAAATGATTTAAAAGCTTATTCTAATAAGCTAAACAACTTGTCTCATAAATTTGAAATAGATAATTTATCTGATATTATGATTTGGGGTGAAAAGAGCTAAAAGTGATGTTATTGGAAACATAACTTAAATTATTAATTTATAAATAATAAATCCCACTTTTTCAGAATGTAGAAAGTGGGATTTTACTTCAAATAATCTATTTATTTTTAACGGTTATATAACCTGTAATAATTTCTTTATCATTCAATTTTATTCTGTACCAATAACTATCAGAAGGAACTGTAAAACCATTCTTTTTACCATCCCAAATATATTCGTCATTCACAACCTCATCTTTTATAATTGCTCCATATCGATTAAAGATTTGAACAATTGCATTTTTATAACCTAAAAATTGTGCTCTCCAACTATCATTATAACCATCATTATTAGGCGAAATAAAATTAGGAATTAAGTTTACTAAAAAATCTTTTGTTACTGGAGTACAATTATCTGCCGAAATTACATAAACAGTATAATTTCCATTTTTTAAAGATTCAAAAACATTCGAACTTTGCCAATCTACACCATTTAACGAGTATTTATATGGTGGTGCTCCTCCTTCTACAATGATTTCTGCACGTCCATTGACTGTTTTTATCATCATGATATTTGGTAATTGAAAATGAGAAACATTAACATTGTGAACATATGGACATCCTTCTTTTGAAAGAAGTTCTACCCAATAATCTCCCAATCCAACCTCAATTGTCTGTGTTGTTTCACCTGTACTCCATTTATAATCTAAATAATTATTTCCTGCATCTAAAATAGCTTTGGTATTAGGACATATTTTCACATCTTTTAGCATTGCCGAGTATTCTGGAACAGATACAAAAGTATTAATAACAGCAATAGAAAAACATAAACCTTCCTTTTCAAATCTCACATAAAAAGTTTTATTTCTATTTACAACTTGATTAGGGTTAATTGGATTTATGTTATTCTCAGCGTCATCGAAGGTTTCAAAAAACTTATAATCGTAATTATAATCATTAACAAAATTTACTAAAACATAATCATTCAAATTGAATGTATAAACTCCATCAAAATCGTTATCACAAACATCTACATCTAAAACTTCTTGATTAAGTTTTACTTTTTCACCGAATTTAAATTCTAATGTAATAATTTCTGGTTGACAACCTTTCAATGTTTCAATCCTTACGTACACTTTTGTATCAGCTGTAAATATATTTTGAGATGAAATTGTATTCGTATTCCCGTCTAAAGCATCTTGATCATTTAAATAATATTTTACTGTAAATAATTCTCGGTTAGAAAAAATTTGTCGGATAGTTTCATCAAGATTAATATTCATTTTGCTTCCACAATATGTAGTTTGATATTTAGTTAAATCAATCTGTGGAAAAGGAAAAAACTCTAATTGTATTTCTGCAATTTCTTTACATCCTGTTTTATTTTTAACAGCTACATAAACTTTCTTATTTGTAGATTCATAATGCTCAAAATCTATTATTTCATTCACTTCATTTTCTGCATCTTCTTTTGTAGGATAATAATTTTTTGTAACATCTGGATGAGAAGTGACATTCGCATCAGATAAATCAAAAATACCTTTACCGTTTACATTACATGCAAATACCGTAGCATCATTAACAAAAAGTTCATTAATCAAAATTTTAACGGTTACAATCTCACTATCCTCAAATTTATCAGATCCGTAAATTATATATTTAAATTCATCATAACCTTTTTGCCCTTTATTTGGCGTATAAGTAATAATACCTTTTACAGTGTTAATTGCAACTACTCCTTTTGAAGGATTTTCTACTATCTTGGTTTCATTGAAATTAATCGTTTGGGCAGATTTTGTAAATTTTGGAGTAATATGAATTGGGGCAACTCCACATGTTTCAAATTCTAATTCTGATTCATCTGGACAAGTTCTTAATTTATACTCATCTTTTAATGGCGGACAAGTACCTATTGTAACTTCTACCGAATAATTTCCTAATCTTGTTGGTTTAAAAGTTACCTCGGTTGCTCCTGGAATAGCAATCCCATCTTCAAACCATTGATATGTTTCGTATATATCTGGAGTGACTGTGAGCGTTACATCAGGAAAACATCCTTCTGCTACAATTTTTGGTTTTGTTGGTAATCCTGCAAAAAAACCCCCATATCCAGCAGCATCACTTCCAGCTGTAATTCCTCCTGTAATTGCTTTATCTGATTTGATCGTAATATTTCCTTTAACATCAGGTATTCCATATGTCACCCAATCTGTAGTACCTGTCAAATTAAAAGGACCATAATTTGAATTGGGAACTGAACCATTTACAGTAACTACAGCTCCTTTTTCAGTAATCAAATTAAGTTTTGTGGGTATTTTAGTTATTCCTCCTTGATTATTATTCGTGTAAAGAATTGGATTTTCATCGATCAAACCTATTTCATCAATTGATTTTGGTAGAAAACAATTAAGTGCTGGAATAAAATTCATTCCGCCTGTTGCTTCTGTTGATGCATTTTCTGATCCAGCTAATAATTGATAAACATAGGCTTTCTCAGTTGTTTGAATAAATAAATTATAATGATCTTTCCCTTGATTAATATATTTGTAATCTTTAACTACAAAATACTCACCTTCATTTATAGTAACTAATGGAACTGATTCATTATTGACATAAATCTCTGTATTATCTTTAGTCGCGACCACTATTGCTCCTTCCATATTTTGTCCAACAGCTCCATTTCCTTTTACTAATACGAAATCTTTTCCCAATTGTTGAACTGGAACATTTTGATCCATTAATATATCTGATGCATTTGGATAATAACCAGCATATTGTCCATTAAAATTACCATTTGTTACAGATATAGGTTTGTCTGATTCAATTTTAGCACCAATAAAACCTTCATAATTCACTTGATAATTTCCGCCACCTTCAATAATATAGGATTCACCTTTATTCAAAGTAATATTGAACTCGCTCCTTTTTACTCCATCACTAAAAATAATATTAGGATTGAAATTTGAAATTTTCACAACAGTGTTATCCTCTGTAGCTAAAACACTTGTCATAAAGTTCAAAATATCATTGTACGTTGTTATAGGAGCCATAACTGTATAAAACAAATCTCCTATTCCAGCTCTACCTTTAGAAGTAATAATTTCTGCATGATTGGCAACAGAAAATCTAAGATTCGCAAAATAAGCGTAATCTGCTTCTAAATACAATCCCATCTTAACGGGTTTATATAAATCAGCCACATCTGAAGTAATTATCAAGTTTCGTGGGATTACAAAATAACCAGGATTTCCTTTACTTATTGTTACATTACCTACAACCAAATTATTGTTATAGATTTTAACCTCAAAAGGCGTTGTTCTATTCGTAGATAAATATATTCTTTGACTTGGATATGGATTTCCAGTTCTATCAACCATTGGAGCAAACCAATGTTTTGTATCAAGTTGTGCAAAAGATTGGATTATGTTAAAAAATAAAAATATAATAAGTAAATATCTCTTCATTGATTATCATTTAATAATTATATAATCCTTAAACAGAAATATTTACTATATATTGTTAGAACATAACATTTTATTATGATAATCCTCTTACCACTTCAACCAATTTCTTCGTTAAATTTTTACGGTTGAATAGTTGAACTTCGGCTTCGTTGGTTTCAAATTTTTGATTTGGATTTTTTAACCATTGATTGTAAATCGAAAGAATATACATTTTAATTTCATTCACTTGTTGATGAGAAAAATAATCGCCCGCTTTTGTTTTTTGAAGTATTTTTTCAACATCAGCATCTGCTGGACCAACCGCTAAAATAGGATTTCCAGTTGCCATATATTCAAATAATTTCCCTGGAATAATTCCTTTCGAAGCAACATTATCAAAATTTGTTAACAACAGAATATTTGCAGAATTAATAGCATTTAACGACTCTTGATGCGAAACATATCCGTGAACAATTAGGTTATTTTGTAATCCTTGTTCAAGAATTGTTTGTTTGACATCATCCGCCAAAGAACCATAAAAATTAAGTTTAAAATCTTCTCGAAACGATTGATTTTCGTTGCTAATTTCAGCTAAAGCTTTCCACAAAGCGATTGGATTTCGAAGCATTTCTAAACCTCCAGAATACGTCAAATGAAAGTGATTTTTATCTTTCTCTATTTGTTGTTTCACTTCTTCAAAACCATTTGTAATTACTTCTACATGTTTTGCACCAATCTTCTTGAAATTTTCTCCATCAGCGTAACTAGTTGCTAAAATAACATCTGCTTTTTGCATCACTTCACGCTCCAAATCTTCGTGTTTTTTAGCTGCCCAAGAAGTTAATTTCAATTCTTTGTGATAGCTAATTTGCGTCCAAGGATCACGAAAATCTGCCAACCATTTAAGATTTGGCATTTGTTTTTTCAACTTCAACCCAATTAAATGTAAACTATGAGGCGGACCAGAAGTTACAATCGTATCAATATTTTCTTTCTGTAAAAAGTCTTTCAAATATTCCGTAGAAGGATTTACCCAAAACTTGCGCGCATCTGGAATAAAGAAATTTCCTCGCACAAAAACAGACAATCTCGACATGAAAGATTGATTTTCTTTCTTCTCGAAATGTCCTCCTTTGTAAGCTTTATTTTTTGGATTCAGTTTTTCTGCCAACTGATAAGGTTCCCAAATTTTATTCTTGACGATTTTAACTTTTGGATTAATATCCTTAGTTAAGGTTTCGTCGAGAATTGGATAAGAAGGGTTTTCTGGAATATAAACATAGGTTTCATATCCAAATTCAGGAAGATATTTTGTGAATTTCAACCATCTTTGAACACCAGGACCTCCCGCAGGAGGCCAGTAATAGGTGATGATTAATATTTTTTTCATTCTAAAATTAAGCCTTTTCAGTGGCTAAGTTTAAATTCTCTTTTGTAGAACATTTTTTATATCCCAAATAAATACCTCCAGCCACAACGATTAAAAGTAAAATATTCGAAACAATCACAATCATATTTCCAGTAGAAATAACTTGTGATTTAAATTCCATCACGATTGTGTGATTTCCTTTTTGTACAGGAACTGCACGCAAAACATAATTCGCTTTTTCGATCGGAACTTCTTTTCCATCAACCGTTGCAGTCCATCCGTGTGGATAATAAACTTCTGAGAAAACAGCAATTTGATCTGTGTTAGAAGAAGATTTGTACGTCATTTTCATCGGTGAATAATCAACCAATTCAATCTTTGCATTAGCATCTGCCGAAACATTCAAGTTTTTATTCTCAACCAAATCTTTACGTAAAATAACCGTATGATCAACTGGTGTAGAATTTATCGCTAAAATTTCATCATTTGCATTTTCTGTCCATTTAATATTTGAAGCTAACCACGCACTTCCCAAAGCTGTAGGATTTTGCTGTACTTGTGGCTCAGTTGGACTTCCATGAATAATGTATTTCGTATTCATCATATTCAATACATTAATCAAACCTGTTTCATCTTTGATTCCGTATTTTTTCAATTGCGGATCTTGCGAAAAATAGATATCCACAACATCTTGGTATTTTCCTAATTTCGCTGCATGATAACCACCAATCGAAGGAACAAAATAAGAAGTTCCAGCTTCGTTAAACGTACTCAAAACTGTGTTATATACACGGAAATGCGATTTATCTTGTTTTGAAATATTTAATAATAAATTATTCAACGGAACTTTGTAAGCAATTTGCGCTACATTATTGTTGTTTTCTGCTTCGGTTTGCAAACGCGGTGACATTTCTGTTGGGAAAGGATTGTCAACAATGTATTTAGACACAAAATTATCTTCGTTCAAATATCTTTTATTCACTGTAAATCCATCAATAAAAGCCAACGCACCAATCGCTAAAATAACGATAATTGGTTTCTTGATAAACTTGAATAAATATGCCAGCAAAAAAGCCATTGTGAATAAAACAAAAATCAATGTGCGAACTGTATCTGCTTTAAACATTGCAATTCTATCTTGAATTAATGCTTCATCTAATCGTTTAATTAATCCATCCCAAAGTCCGATTGCATTTGGATTTGCTTGCTGAATTTGTCCAATCAATTGTTCGGTCATTAATTTTTCATTCTCTGATGTAAATGGAAAAATCATTCCTCCAAATAAGAAAAATATAATTAAAATTCCGACTGTAGAACCACCAGCTATATAAAGTACTTTCTTTTTGAATTCATCTGATTCATCAGAATTAAAGAAATAATATAAAGTCAAAATTGCTAAGAAAGGCATTGTAAATTCAGCAATCACCAAGATTGATGAAACAGCGCGAAACTTATCATACATTGGGAAATAGTCGATGAATAAGTTGGTAACGAATGGTAAATTTTTACCCCAAGCCAAAATAAAACTTAAAATCGTTGCTCCAACTAACCATTTTTTATAGGTCGCGTATTTTCCACGCACCATAAACATTCCGATAATAAACAAGAAAATAACTACAGCTCCCTGATAAGCTGGCCCCGAAGTTCCTGGTTGATCTCCCCAATACGCACTTCTCGGTTGACTTGCCACAGCTTGAAAAACTTGCTGATTGAACTCGTCTTCACCAAGACTATATTGTGTATTTTGTAATTCGGATGTATAATTTTTTAAATCTTCTGGATTCGTTTGCGAACCACCTCCCATCAAATTTGGAATAAAAAGATTTAGTGTTTCTAATTTCCCATAACTCCATTGTGTGATATAATCGTGATCTAATCCATTCGAATTCTTTTTCAACAACGTCATTTCAGACTTTCCACGTGTCGTTTCTTTACTGTATTCGTAAGTTGACAATAATCGATTTGCATTCAATCCTGCTGCAATAATTACAGCGACAATTACTAATGCAGATGATTTTAAGAAATCTGGTAATTCTTTTTTCTTTAAACTATCGATGAATTGAACGATTACAAAAACCAACATCGCTAAAAACAAATAGAACGTCATTTGAATGTGATTGGCTTGTAATTGCAATCCCATAAACAAGGTTGTGAGTACAAAACCTGCAATGTATTTTTTGCGATACAATAGAAGAATTCCGGCAACCAAAGGCGCGAAATACCCAATTGTATGTAGCTTTCCGTTATGTCCGGCTGCAATTAATTCGAAATAATACGAACCAAATGCAAAGAAAATTGCACCGACTAAAGCGTATTGCCACTTTTTGAAAAGCGTTAAGCCAAGTATAAAAAATCCTGTAAATAACAAGAAAATGTAATCTGCGGGACGCGGTAAAAATCTGAATGCGCCATCAATGGTTTTGATGATATCAAAACTATATTTCGCACCAGTTTGATAGGTTGGCATTCCACCAAACATCGCATCAGACCAATAGACATTTTCGCCTGTTTTGTCTTGATACGTTAACATTTCTTGCGCACTACCTTTGTAGTTGATAATATCAGGCTGAATAACAGATTTTCCCGATAAAACTGGTGAACAATACACCAATGCAATCACTACAAAAAGCAGCAATGAGATAAGAACGTAGAGTAAATTCTTTTTATTTTTCATCCTTTTTTTCTTCGATTATTTCGTAATCCACCGTTTCGGCGTCTATATTATATTTCGGTTTGTCGAAAGATGTGTTTGGTTTCGATTCGTTATACGAATCATTTGAGTTTTGGCTTTCATTATAAGCGTTTCTTTGCTGATTAATTGCTTCTTGAAAAACTTTTTTTACAGCAAATACTTTTCTTAAAAATCTAAAAATAGTTAAGAAAATAATACTTAAAACTAGAACCCAAAGAATTGTTTTCATTTTAGTTAACTGTTGTGACAGTTGTAACCGACTCAGTCATCGTTTGTTTTTGACCTTGCGCTTCCACTGTACGTTTTAATGTTTCCTTTTTCGTTAAATTAACTTTGTTGATCCAACCAGATTTAGTATCCAACAAAATTTTTCCATCTACATTCGCACTACTATTCGCAGACATTGTAACACCTTGTTGCGACTCATTACCTTTCAAACTTTGCGTTCCATTTACAGTAATTGTCGTATTTACAGGCTCAACACTTGCTAAAGTTCTCTTCATTGAAATATTTCCTTTCATTGGACCTTGGTCAATTTTTTGACTATCGCTCCAAGATTCTTTAAGCGCTAAAGTTTTGTTAGGGAAAATATTCATTGTTTCTTCAAATTGAGAAGAAATTGCTTGTTTGTTTAATGAATTATCAATAATCTGCGTAAAGAATTTGAACTCTTCTGCAGAAACTTGTTTCTTCACAGAATTAAGAATTGAAGTTTTGATTCCTTCTAATCCATCAACGCTTACAACTTTTCCTTTCTGATCAACTTTCATTGTATACGTTTTCCCTGTCATCGCTTTGTAAATCGACCAAGAAACCGCAATATCTTTGTTCGCAGGTTTCGCAGCATTTGTATCATACGAAATTGATTTTCCAGATGGATCTGTCATTTTCTCGCTATATTGTTTAGATTTCACTTCTAATGTATACACACCATCTTTGAAATCTTTTACCGTATAATCAATTTGTTTTTTACTTTCGCTTGACATTTTCTGAGATTCTTTCCCATCCGAAGCCGTGTGAGTTGTTTTAATTCCCAACGTCATTGGATAAGTCTTTCCTATCTCTAAATTGTATTTGTATGCATATTTGTCATCTGCACCTTTTGTTATTGCTACAACTTCTGGCTCAGCAGGCTTTTCAGCGACTTTCAAAGAATCTGTTGTTTCCGTTTTGGCAACTGTATCACCTTTTTCGTTCACAATTAATTCTTTTCCGTCTTTATCTTTTCCTACGACTTTATCATCTTTTTTACATGAAACAACTGCCATTGCGACAGCCATCATGAATAGTAATTTTTTCATATCAATTTTATGTTTGATAATTGGTTTATTGCCAAAATCAATCCAAAAATAAGGATTTTAGTTGATTTTTTAACATTAAGATTTTAAAACAATCATATCTAGAAAATTAGATAAATGAAAAGAATCTTAGTTTAAGAAAATTTAGATTTTATTAACAATTTGACAAATAATCTGACTCATTTTATCAAAAAACAAATCATTCAAACAAAAAAATAAATTTTCAAATAAATTAAAAATACATATACGCTTGATTTTAAATTACTTATATGTTATTATTAATTAATCTAAATAAGTTTGAATAATTCTTTCAAAAGTTTACATTTGTCGAAATTATTTTTATCTAATCTAAATAAAATATAGAATGAAAATTAAATTAAAACTACTGTTACTTTTTCTGCTAACTTCTATTTGCACATTTGCGCAAAACTACGGAATCGTAGAAGGAAAAATTGTTTCATCTGATGGATATCCAGTTTCCGGAATTACAATCAAAATTGGGAAATCCACAAATACTACAATTACAGATGAAAATGGAGAATTTCGTTTCGAGAAATTTCCAGAGGGTCAACATTCTATAACTTTAGAAGGGGAAGGACTAAAAAAACAAACAAAATCTATTGAAGTTCACATAAATGAAGTAAGCGAAATTTCATTTACATTGAACGAAAACATTACTACACTTAGCGAAGTTGTCATTAAAATAGTTGAATCTCCGAATAAAAAACAAGAAAGTATTTTATCTGGTTTGAATGTAAAAGGAATTGATTTACCGCAAAGTTTCCAGATTATTGACAATCAAGTTATAGAACAACAACAATCAATAAAACTGAGTGATGTTGTGAAAAACGTCAATGGTGTTTATGTTGGTTCTGCGCGTGGAGCGGCTCAAGAATCATTTTGGTCACGAGGTTATGATATGTCGAGCAATAACATGTTCAAAAATGGATTCAGATTCAATAATGGGTCAATTCCAGAAGTTTCATCTTTAGAAAGAGTTGAAGTTTTGAAAGGTGGAGCGGCTTTACTTTATGGTAATGTTGCACCAGGTGGAATTTTGAATATGGTTACAAAAAAACCAAAGTTTAATTTTGGTGGAGAAATCAGTATGCAAGCGGGAAGTAATGCTTTTTACAAACCATCTTTAGATATTTATGGACCAATCAATAATAGTATTGCGTATCGTTTTACTGGATCTTACGAAAATTCTGAGAGTTTTAGAAATGATGTAAAAAGAGAACGTTTTTATGTTAACCCATCTTTTTTATTCAAAATTACAGATAAAACTGAACTTGTTTTGCAAGCAGATTATTTAAATGATGATTGGACGCCAGATTTTGGAACGGCAATTATTGGAAAAGAAATTGTTGATTTACCTAGAAGTATGTATTTAGGCGCAACTTGGTCTAATGGTAAAACGAAACAAGCCAGTACAAGTGCTTTGGTTAAGCATAATTTCAACAAAGATTGGCAGCTTAATTTCAATAGCTCTTTTCAACAATATGATAGAGAATCAAAAGGAACGGAACGTATTCAACCAGATGCAAAAGGAAATTGGTCAAGACCATTAGGTCAAAACAAAAACCAAGAACAATTGTACGGTGAGCAACTTAATTTACAAGGAAATTTCAATACAGGAAAAATAAAACATCAGTTATTAACAGGTGTTGATTTTGATTATTCTAGTAGTAAAGCTTTCACTTATGTATTTGATCAAAAGAATTATGGAAGTGGAAATATATTTGACTTTGAAAATTTTGATCAAGGAGGTGCAATTCCAATGGCAAAAAACACAAAAATAGCTTCAACTAAAACAGGACGTTTTGGAGTTTATTTTCAAGATTTAATTTCTTTGACTGATCAATTAAAAGTATTGGCTGGTTTGCGTTGGTCTTGGCAAGAAGCTCAAGTGACAACAAGAGATTTAACGAAAACTCCCGTTGATGTAAAAAAAGATGGAAAACGTGTTGATGAAGCATTTTCGCCAAAAGTTGGTATCGTTTTTCAACCAATCAAAGATATGGCGATTTTTGCTAGTTACTCAAATTCATTCACACCAAACTCTGGTACAACAGTAGATTTAAAAGCAATCAAACCATCAATTATCGATCAATATGAAGTTGGTATCAAAAATGATTTCTTTAGAGGATTGTTATCTACAAATGTTACTTTGTATCAAATCAAAAATAATAATTTAGCTCAAACAGCAGAATTTAAAGCTGATGGAACGCCAAACACAGATTCAACAATAAAAGTGCTTAGTGGCGCTACAAAAAGTAAAGGAATCGAAGTTGATGTAACTGCACATCCAATTATTGGATTGAATATTATGGCCGGATATAGCTACAATGATATGCGCTATACAAAAACATCTGGTTTGAAAGGTAGTTTTGTAGAAGGTGATCGATTAACAAGAACTCCTGCAAATACTGCAAACTTAAGTTTTCATTACACATTGCAAAATGGAGCATTGAAAGGCTTTTCTATCGGTGCGCTCGCAAACTATATTGGTAAACGTATTGGAGGTTGGAATAACCAAATTGATCCTTCTCAACCAAATGGAATTTTGGATAGAGAAATTCCATTATCAGCTTACACAACGATTGATGTATCGGCTGGCTACAAATGGAAAAACTTTTCATTATTATGTAGATTATCTAATATTACAAATGAGTTGAATTACAATGTTCACGAAAATTATAGTGTAAACCCAATTGCTCCAAGACAATTGATGACTACATTAAGATATAAGTTTTAATCAACTTAAAACGGACAAATATCAAAGCCACTCTTCAGAGTGGCTTTTTTTTTATAGATCCTCGACAAGCCCGGAAAGACAAACTGAAAACAAAACACCCATCATCCTCTCAAGAAAATGATATTCTGAAACGAGTTTAGAGTGACAAGAGAAACTCTAATTTATCAATACATAAAAATATTATTCAAAATAAATCAACTAATAATGTAGAAAGTAGCTTGAGTGAATAATAAACGTATTTTCAAGCTAAATGAGCTATTCAAAATAAATAATCTTGTAAGATAAAATCCACAAAAAAGCCTCCCAATTTGGGAGGCTTTTTACTATATAATCGAATAGATTATGCTTCTTCTGTACTTTCAGTTTCAGCAGCTGGTGCAGCTTCTTCTGTTTTAGTACTTTTTTTACTACGACGTGTAGTTGCTTTTTTCTCTACTTTCGCGTTAGTGTAGATATCATTGAAATCTACTAACTCGATCATTGCAGTATCAGCACCGTCACCTAAACGGAATCCAGTTTTGATGATACGAGTGTATCCTCCTGGGCGATTTGCAATTTTAGGAGCTACAGTTCTGAATAATTCAGTTACAGCTTCTTTATCTTGTAAGTATGAAAATACAACGCGACGGTTGTTAGTATCGTCTGTTTTAGACTTTGTCAATAAAGGCTCAACATATGTTTGTAATGCTTTAGCCTTTGCTACTGTTGTGTTAATTCTCTTGTGAGTAATCAACGCTATAGCTAAATTAGATAATAAAGCTCTTCTATGAGAGGCAGTTCTACCTAAATGGTTAAATTTTTTTCCGTGTCTCATTTTTTAATAAAATTATTCTACGTCTAACTTATATTTTACGATGTCCATTCCAAAGTTAAGACCTTTGCTGTCCACCAATTCTTCTAACTCTGTAAGAGATTTCTTACCAAAGTTTCTGAATTTCATTAAGTCAGACTTAGCGAAAGAAACTAATTCGCCTAATGTTTCAACTTCAGCTGCTTTTAAACAATTTAATGCTCTTACTGATAAATCCATATCTACCAATTTTGTTTTCAATAATTGGCGCATATGTAATGCTTCTTCATCATAAGTTTCACCAGATGCAACTTCTTCCGCTTCTAATGTAATTCTCTCATCTGAGAATAACATAAAGTGGTGAATTAAGATTTTAGCTGCTTCAGTTAAAGCATCTTGAGGTGTTATAGAACCATCTGTTGTAATTTCAAAAACTAATTTTTCGTAGTCAGTTTTTTGTTCTACACGATAGTTTTCAATTGCGTATTTTACATTCTTAATTGGAGTGTAAATTGAGTCAATTGCTATAGTACCGATTGGCGCAGAAGCCTTTTTATTCTCATCAGCTGGTACGTATCCTCTACCTTTTTCGATTGTAAATGTAATTGTTACGTTTACTTTAGCGTCTAAGTTAGCGATAACTAATTCAGGGTTTAAAACTTGGAATCCAGAAATAAATTTCCCTAAATCACCTGCTGTTAATTGATCTTGCCCTGAGATAGTAGCAGTTACAGTTTCAGCATCTGATTCATCAATTTGTTTCTTAAAACGAACCTTTTTCAGATTTAAAATGATCTCTGTAACATCTTCCACTACTCCTGGAATAGTTGAAAATTCGTGCTCAACTCCTTCAATTTTGATTGAAGTGATCGCATATCCTTCTAATGAAGAAAGTAACACTCTACGTAGAGCATTTCCAACTGTAATCCCGTATCCTGGCTCTAATGGACGGAACTCGAATTGTCCGAATTTAGAGTCAGACTCTACTAAGATTACTTTGTCAGGTTTGATGAAATTTAAAATAGTCATTTTATTAGTCTGATTTTAAGGTTTATTTAGAATATAACTCGACGATTAATTGCTCTTTAATATCTTCTGGAATTTGAACTCTTTCTGGAGCTTTTGTGAAAGTTCCTGATTTTTGTTCGTCGTTCCAAATTAACCAATCGTACTCGCTACGTGCGTGTAAAGAGTTTGTGATTGCAGTTAAAGATTTAGATTTTTCTCTAACAGCGATTACATCACCAGCTTTTAATTGGTAAGAAGGGATGTTCACGATTTCTCCGTTTACAGTTACGTGTTTGTGAGATACTAATTGACGTGCAGCACTACGTGAGTTTGCGATACCTAAACGGTAAACTACGTTATCTAAACGAGATTCACATAATTGTAATAATACTTCACCTGTAATTCCTTTAGAAGCATTTGCTTTTTTGTATAAGTTAGCAAATTGACGCTCTAAAATACCGTAAGTATATTTTGCTTTTTGTTTTTCAGTTAACTGAATAGCGTATTCTGATTTTTTAGCTCTTCTTTTGTTAGGTCCGTGTTGCCCTGGAGGATATTTCTTTTTCTCAAAAGATTTATCGTCACCGAAAATTGGTTGTCCAAATTTTCTTGCAATTTTAGTTTTTGGTCCTGTATATCTTGCCATGATTTGTTACTATTAAATATATTAAATAATTAAATTGAGAAAAATGATTATACTCTTCTCTTTTTAGGTGGACGACATCCATTGTGTGGTAATGGAGTAACATCAACGATTTCAGAAACCTCGATACCACCGTTATGAATTGTTCTAATAGCAGATTCACGACCTTGACCTGGTCCTTTCACGAATACTTTTACTCTTCTTAATCCTGCTTCGTATGCAACTGTTGTTGCATCTTGAGCAGCTACTTGAGCAGCGTAAGGAGTGTTCTTTTTAGATCCACGGAATCCCATTTTACCTGCTGAAGACCAAGAGATAACTTCACCGTTTTTGTTTGTTAAAGTAACGATAACGTTGTTAAACGATGCTTGAATATGAGCTTGTCCAGTAGCTTCAATAACTACTTTTCTTTTCTTTACTACTTTCTGATTTTTTGCCATGATCCTATTTATTATTTAGTGGCTTTTTTCTTGTTAGCAACTGTTTTCTTTTTACCTTTTCTTGTACGTGAGTTATTTTTTGTTCTTTGACCACGTAATGGTAAACCTAATCTGTGACGAATACCTCTTTGACATCCGATATCCATTAAACGTTTAATGTTTAATTGGATTTCTGATCTTAATTCACCTTCTACTTTGAAAGTTTCATTGATCGATGCACGGATTGCGTTGATTTCTTCATCAGTCCATTCGCTAACTTTTGTATCTTCTGAAATATTATTTTCAGCTAAGATTTTAGAAGCACTGCTTCTTCCGATCCCGTAAATGTATGTAAGTCCGATTACCCCTCTTTTGTTTTTAGGTAAATCTACACCTGAAATTCTTGCCATAATTCTAAATAATTAACCTTGTCTTTGTTTAAACTTAGGATTCTTTTTGTTGATCACATACAAACGTCCTTTACGACGCACAATTTTACAGTCAGCACTTCTCTTTTTAATGGATGCTCTAATTTTCATCTTTGTAAATTTATTTATAATCCGATAGAGTTAACGTATCTACATTAACTCTATCACCAGTCGTTATTATTTCTTTTAGTATCTGTAAGATATTCTACCTTTCGTTAAATCGTAAGGAGACATCTCTATTTTAACTCTATCACCTGGTAATAATTTGATATAGTGCATACGCATTTTACCAGATATGTTACATGTTACAACATGTCCATTTTCTAATTCGACACGGAACATTGCATTTGATAATGCTTCTGTAATCGTACCGTCTTGTTCAATATGTTTTTGTTTAGCCATAAATCTTTTTAATAAAATCTTATTAGATATCTCTTGAAGTTCTACCTGAAGACATTAAACCATCGTAACGGTGATTTAATAAATATGTATTAATTTGTTGTACAGTATCTAAGATAACTCCCACCATAATTAACATTGATGTACCTCCAAAGAACATTGCTAAGCTCTGTTCTACACCTAATAATTTTACAATCGCTGGCAAAACAGCAAGCAAAGTTAGTAAAATTGCTCCAGGTAACGTAATTTTTGATAAAATTTCGTCTAAAAAATTTGCAGTTTCTTTTCCAGGACGGATTCCAGGGATGATTCCTCCGTTACGTTTAAGATCTTCTGCCATTTGGTTTACTGGGATTGTGATTGCAGTATAGAAATATGTGAAGATAATAATTAGTAATCCGAAGATCAAATTGTATTCCCACGTAAATGGATCTGCCATTTTCGCGAAGAATGCTTTTACTGGACTTCCTTCGTCTAAGAAATAGTTTGCCAATGTTCCTGGTAAAAACATAATTGCTTGTGCGAAGATAATAGGCATTACACCTGCTGCATTTACTTTAAGTGGAATATATGAACGTACAGAGTCTGTAACTGATCTCATATATGAACTACTTGAAGTTTGCGCTCTTCTTACATATTGTACTGGTACTTTACGCACCGCTGCAACAATCATAATACACATTGCAATAACTAGGATTAACCCTAACATTTCTATCAAGAAGAAAATACCGTTTGAAGGGTCAACTTCAAATGCATTAAATATTGCTTTTGGTAAGTCGGCTAGGATACCAACCATAATTAAGATTGAAATACCGTTACCTATACCTTTGTCAGTAATTTTTTCTCCCATCCACATGGCAAAGATTGTCCCTGTAATCAAAATGATTGTTGAAGGGAACCAGAACCAAAAGTTGGTTGGAGGAATTACATAGATAGCATATGATGAAGTTGGATCGTAAGGTAAAATTTGAGAAGTTACTAATGTAAGGTATGCTGGTGCTTGCACCAAACAAATCCCGATTGTTAACCATCTCGTAATTTGGTTTACTTTGTTACGTCCGCTTTCTCCTTCTTTTTGTAGTTTTTGGATGTAAGGTACTGCTAATCCCATCAATTGTATAACAATCGAAGCAGAGATATAAGGCATAATTCCTAACGCAAATACGGAAGCTCTCTTAAAAGAACCTCCGGTAAAAGAGTTTAATAATCCTAAAATTCCTGAATTTGCATTTTCTTGGTCTGCAACAAAACGATTAACCTCGTTAATATCGACACCTGGAAGTGGAATATGAGAACCGAATCTATAAACCAACAATAGAAGGATAGTTACAAGTAACTTATCCTTCAATTCTTTTATGCTCCAGATATTTTTTATGGTCTGTATAAACCCTTTCATCTATAAAATATATTCTTAAGCGTTAACTAATTCTACTTTACCTCCTGCATTCACAATAGCTTCTTGAGCTGATTGAGAGAATTTATCAGCAGTAACATTAACAGTTGCTTTTAACTCTCCACGACCTAAAATTTTCACTAAGTCATTTTTGTGAGCTAATCCTAACTGAACTAATGTTTCTTTATTTAAAGTATCTGTAATTTTGTTGTTATCAACTAATTGTTGAATTGTATCTAAATTGATTCCTGTGTACTCAACTCTGTTGATGTTTTTGAAACCAAATTTAGGTAAACGTCTTTGTAAAGGCATTTGTCCACCTTCGAAACCGATTTTTCTTGAATAACCAGAACGAGATTTAGCACCTTTGTGTCCACGACCTGCTGTCAAACCGTTTCCACTACCTTCACCTCTACCTTTACGGAATTTATTTTGTACTGAACCAGCAGCTGGTTTTAAATTACTTAAATTCATTTTTAATAATTTTTAAAAGGTTAAAAGCGATTAAGCTCTTTCTACTACTACTAAGTGTGAGATTTTACGGATCATTCCTTCAATTTGAGGAGTTGATTCGTGCTCAACAACTTGATTCAACTTTTTTAAACCTAAAGCAACTAATGTAGCTTTTTGAGATTTATCACGGTTGATTGCACTACGTGTTTGTTTTACTCTTACTTTGCTCATTTTACTTTTTTTTAACCGTTGAATACTTTAGTTACAGAAATACCTCTTTGACGAGCAATAGTCTCTACAGAACGTAAGCTTAATAAAGCGCGGAATGTAGCTTTTACTGCGTTATGAGGGTTAGAAGAACCTTTTGATTTTGATAATACATCATGTACACCAACTGATTCTAATACCGCACGTACTGTACCACCTGCAATTACCCCTGTACCTTTAGATGCTGGACGGATGAATACTTGCGCACCACCGAAACGAGCTTCTTGTTCGTGAGGAATTGTGTTGTTAAATAACGGGATACGTACTAAGTTTTTCTTAGCGTCTTCGATAGCTTTAGCGATTGCAGAAGCTACGTCTTTAGATTTCCCTAATCCGTAACCTACTACTCCGTTTCCGTCACCTACTACTACGATTGCAGAGAAACCAAATGCTCTACCTCCTTTTGTTACTTTAGTAACACGTTGTACTCCAACTAAACGATCTTTTAAATCTAAACCTGTTGGTTTTACTCTTTCTACGTTTTTAAATCCTAACATAATTTCTTTCTCTTTTTTAGAATTTTAATCCACCTTCTCTAGCACCATCTGCTAAAGCTTTGATTCTACCATGATATACGAAACCGTTACGATCAAAAACTACAGTTTCAATTCCTTTTGCAATAGCTTTAGCAGCTAATGCTTTACCAACTGATACAGAAACTTCAGATTTTGTACCTTCTACAGCAACACCTTTTTCACGAGATGATGCAGAAGCTAAAGTTACTCCATTGTTATCGTCAATAATTTGAGCGTAAATTTCTTTGTTAGAACGGTAAACTGATAAACGAGGTTTAGTTTCTGTTCCAAAAATATTTCGACGCACGCGTCTTTTTATTTTTTGTCTTTTTTCTACTTTAGATAATGCCATTTTTCAATGATTTTTATGCAGATTTACCTGCTTTTCTTCTAATAATTTCTCCTACGAATTTAATTCCTTTTCCTTTGTAAGGCTCTGGCTTACGGTAAGAACGAATTTTCGCTACAATCATTCCTAATAATTGATTATCATGAGATGATAATGTAATAATAGGATTTTTACCTTTTTCTGTTAAAGTTTCAACTTTAATTTCAACAGGTAATTCAATAACGATATTGTGAGAGAAACCTAATGACAAATCTAATTTTTGTCCGTTGTTAGATGCTCTATAACCAACACCAACTAATTCTAATTGTTTTTTAAAACCTTCTGTTACACCAGTAATCATGTTATTGATTAATGAACGGTATAAACCATGTAAAGCTTTGTTATCTTTAGAATCGTTTGGACGAACTACAGTTAAAACTCCGTCTTCGATTGTTAAATCAAATCCTTCTTTTAACTCTCTTGTCATTGTAATGTTGTTACCTTTTACAGTAACTACGTTATCTTTAAATTCAACAGTTGCTGCTGCAGGGATGTTGATATGTGCGTGTCCTATTCTTGACATAATTTCTTAATTTTTTAAAAGATTAATAAACAAAACATAAAACTTCACCACCTACATTCTCTTGACGAGCTTGTTTATCTGTCATCACACCTTTAGAAGTTGAGATGATAGCAACACCTAAACCGTTTAATACACGAGGTAATTCTTTAGATCCTGCGTATTGACGTAAACCTGGAGTTGAAGCTCTTTTGATTTTACGGATAGCTGGCTCTTTAGTAACTTTGTCGTACTTTAAAGCGATTTTAATTGTTCCTTGAGGTTGATCTTGTCCTTCGAATTTGTAGTTCAAGATGTAACCTTGTTCAAATAAGATCTTAGTGATCTCTTTTTTAATTTTAGATGCAGGAATTTCCACTACTTTGTGTCCTGCCATCATTGCATTTCTAACGCGAGTTAGAAAATCTGAAATTGGATCTGTATACATAAATAATTCTATAGTATAGCGCGTAAGCACTACTTTTAAAATTAAACTTTTACCAAAATGCACTATGCATTTGGGTTGCAAATATATTGCATATTTTTTAATTACAAACTATTAATCTAAATAATTTATTTTTAATCGTTTTATAACTAGGGATTAAGACAAAACATGAAACTCAATCTTTATATTTATTTATCTTTTTAATCGATCTCAACAATTAATTCTTGATGTAATCTTCTATTTTTATTCTTAAAAAATAGCTGAAAGTCAAAACAATTTATATAAATTTGATTTGGCTTTAGGGGTATTCTGAAAAGAATTGAGAGAGTCCCTTTGAACCTGATACGGTTAACACCGACGTAGGGAAAAGCAATATCTATGCAATTATTTAATATTTGCAACGCTTTATTTTCAAAGAAAATCCTCTTTAGCCATTAATTGTTTCATCTAAAAAATTATCAATTAATGGAAAATCTAATTATTCAAAATTTACATGCTGTCCGGACAAAAAATCCGCTTGTTCACAACATCACCAATTTTGTGGTGATGAACAATACTGCAAATGCTCTTTTGGCAATTGGAGCATCGCCTGTTATGATACATGCACACAAAGAAGTGGAAAATATCGTCAAAATCTCAAATGCATTAGTCATCAATATCGGAACTCTTGATGATTATTGGGCAGAAAGCATGCTAATTGCAGCAAAAAAAGCAGATCAACTGAATAAACCTTGGGTATTAGACCCTGTTGGAGCTGGAATTTCAACTTTCAGAAATGAACTTATAAAAGAACTGCTTCGCTATCATCCTACTGTCATAAGAGGAAATGCTTCAGAAATTTTAGCTTTAGATACCTTCGAAGCTGTTCAGGGAAAAGGAGTCGACAGTACACATCAAAGTAATCAAGCGATAAAAGCAGCACACAATTTAAACCAGAAAATTGGATCTGTTGTTTGCATTTCAGGTGCTTCAGATTTTATTGTATCCAACAATCCGATAATTGAAATTAAAAATGGTCATGAATTGATGACTAAAGTTACTGGTTTAGGTTGTTCAGCAACAGCTAGCATCGGTGCTTTTATTGGCCTTAATAAAAATCCTTTCCTCGAAACGGTTAGCGGCATGGCCATATTTAGTTTAGCAGGTGAATTGGCACAGAAAAAAAGTAATGGCCCAGGAACCTTACAAATGAATTTGTATGACACGTTATACCATATATCTGCAGAAGAAATTCAAACAAATTTGAAAATCTCAGTTTATGAAGATTAATCCAACTTTTCCTTATCCTTTGTATTTAGTCATTTCTGAAAAAGATTGTACGCATCTTCATTGGTTAGATGTTGCAGAGCAAGCAATTATAGGTGGGGTTGATATCATTCAGCTTCGGGAAAAAAATTGCACTGTCAGCGAGTATATTTCAAAAGCTACAATATTAAAAAAAATTACGGACCACTACAATATCCCTTTGATTATTAACGATTCATTAGAAGTCGCAACCGCTGTTAATCCTTGGGGAATACATGTCGGGCAGTCAGATATATTACCTTCTGAAATTCACAAAAATGCACAAGCTCTAAAAAATATTGGTTGGTCTTTAGAAATTATCAAACAGTTGAATGATGATGAAATGAAATATGTACATCATTTAGGGGTAAGTCCAATATTTTCGACTCCAACAAAAACCAATACGATTACTGAATGGGGTTTTGAAGGATTAAAATTTTTGAAAACTAAAACATCAAAACCATTGATTGCAATTGGCGGAATTAATGAAAGTAATATTGCTAAAATCATACAAGCCGGTGCAGATAGTGTTGCAATTGTTTCTGCAATTTGCGGAAGCAAAAATCCAAAAAAATCTGCCCAAATTTTAAAACAAATTATTAACGAAAATGAATACCATCCAAAAAGCATATAGTGTCTTAACAATTGCCGGATTTGACGGAAGCGGTGGCGCTGGCATACAAGCTGATACCAAAACAATTTCCGCTCATGGCTGTTATGCAACAAATGTATTGACAGCCTTGCCTGTTCAAAATACACAAGGCGTACAAAATATTTACGAAATTCCTGCACAAGCAATTCGTGAACAAATTCAATCCATATTAGAGGATATTTATCCTGATGCAATAAAAATTGGAATGGTTCATAGTGTTGAATTGGTTCATATCATTTCAGAGGAATTAAAAAATTACAATAGACCGATTGTTTATGACCCTGTCATGGTTGCGACAAGTGGACATCGGTTAATCAAAGAAGAAACACTTGAAGCTTGCATAGAAAAGCTTTTTCCTTTGGCCACGCTTATCACGCCAAATCTTGATGAAGCAAGTATTTTGGTAAATCATAAAATTGATTCTGCTGAATTGATGCTTTCTTATGGAGAAACGATTTTAAATTTAGGTTGTCAGAATCTTTTATTAAAAGGCGGACATCTTCAGCAAGAAAAAATTATCAGTTATTTATTTCAAAAAGAACAACCTGTACAAAGTTATACCTCTCAAAAAATAGAGACAAAAAATACGCATGGTTCAGGCTGCACACTATCTTCTGCAATTGCGTGTAATTTAGCTTTGGGGGTTTCACTCACACAAAGTGTACAACTAGCACAAGAATATGTTGAACAAGCAATATTAGGAAGTAAAGACCTAACAATTGGAAAAGGAAATGGACCTCTTAATCATTTATTTAATCCACAAAAATTAAAAACCTATGACATTCACAACTAAAGCTTGGGAAACCATCGCGCCTATTTACAATGATATTCTAAATATGCCTTTTATAATTGAATTGCAAAATGGGTCATTACCAATAGAGAAATTTCAGTTTTACATGTTACAAGATGCAAAATATTTGGAACATTTTGGGCGAGTATTAGCTGCCATTGGATCAAAATCTGAAGACAATCAACAAGCCATTGACTTTTTCGAATTCGGAAAAAATGCATTAATTGTTGAACGTGCTTTACACGAATCCTATTTTGAGGATTTTGGATTATCGCAAAACATCATCATCGAAACACAACCTGTTTGTCACCATTATTCACATTTCTTAAAAAGTACAGCTGCATTCGAACCTATTGAAATTGCATTAGCTGCTGTTTTGCCTTGCTTTTGGATTTATAAAGAAGTTGGTGATGAAATCATCAAAAATCAAACAAAAGAAAATAATCCATATCAAAAATGGATTGAGACCTATAGTGGAGATGAATTTGGTGAAGGTGTAAAAAAAGCGAAAAGTTATGTTGATAAGATTGCAGAAGGAGCAACTGAAAAAATAAAAGAACAAATGCTAGAAGCTTTTGTCAAAGCAAGCGAATTAGAATTTCAGTTTTGGAATGCATCTTATGAAAATATCACATGGGAAAGAAAATAAATGCCATCTTTTTTGATTTTGATGGGGTAATCGTAAATAGTCAACAATTATGGGAGCTGATGTTTGATGAAGTCATTAAAATATATCGGTTGGATACGATATGTTTGGTAGAAAATGACGGAATGAATTTCACAACAAATGAAGCAATCCAATTGATGTTAGAAAATCAGCAACGCTTTACAAATCATTTGTACGAGGAAATAATCGATTGGACAGAAAAATTTTATGTCGAAAACTTTCATCAGTTTGTACAATTAAATGACCACGTTGCTGAGATGTTGGAACATTTAAAAGCCAATCAAATTCAAATTGTTCTTGTTTCCAATTCCTCTAGAAGACAAATTAAGTATGCTTTTCAACAATTAAAACTTCATTCCTATTTTGATCACACTATTTCAGCAGATGATGTTTCAAAAGGCAAACCAAATGCAGAACCTTATTTAAAAGCTTTATCATTATGCGAAAAGCAAAAGGAAGAAGTTTTAGTTATCGAAGATTCACTCACCGGAATTAATTCAGCAAAAGATGCTGGTTTAAATTATAAAATTTACAACAATTCAGATTTTTGTCTTCAGCCAAATTACATAGCTGATTTTAGGGAATTGATCAAAGAAATATAAACCTTACAAAAACAAAAAAATCCTTACTCAATAAAGAGTAAGGATTTAATATTTCTAAAGCTATTGGTAAATTACCAAGACGCTTTTTTAACACCTGGGATTAACCCTTCGTTCGCCATTTCGCGGAAAGTTACACGAGAGATCCCGAAAGTTCTCATGTATCCTCTTGGACGACCTGTTAATTTACAACGGTTGTGTAAACGTACAGGAGAAGCGTTTTTAGGTAATTTTTGTAATGCTTCGTAGTCACCAGCTTCTAATAAAGCTTGACGTTTCGCAGCATATTTAGCAACTAATGCTTCTCTTTTGCGCTCACGCGCTTTCATTGATTCTTTAGCCATGACTTCTTATTTTTCTTTAGTAAATGGTAATCCGAATTTAGATAATAAAGCTTTTGCTTCTTTATCTGTGTTCGCTGAAGTTACAAAGGTAATATCTAAACCTTGAATTTTCTTGATTTTATCAATATTAATTTCTGGGAAGATAATTTGCTCTTTGATACCTAAGTTATAGTTACCTCTACCGTCGAAACCTGTAGAAGAAATACCGCTAAAGTCACGTACACGTGGTAAAGCTGCAGATACTAAACGATCTAAGAATTCGTACATTTTCTCACCACGTAAAGTTACTTTAGCACCAATTGGCATTCCTTTACGTAATTTGAAAGCTGCTTCATCTTTCTTAGAAA